>DATKLQ010000512.1:0-4654 GCA_035542335.1 Ignavibacteriaceae bacterium
CCAGCATCCAGTATCTAAAATCCAGTATCCCGTATCCAATTTATGGTGCTAAAATCGGTATAATCTCCGTCTGCTTTCTGCTTCCCGTTGCAATAACATCGCCGTCGGGATGGATAAAGACATCGATCTCGCTGCGGATTCCGAATTCGTCCGGCAGATAAATTCCCGGCTCAATTGAGAATGAGGTTGAAGGAAGTATTAATCTTTCATCCTTGGTCTCGTAATTATCCATATGCGGGCCGCTGCCGTGCAGATCGGTAGTAATTGAATGCCCGGTCCGATGAATAAAATATTTTTCCATCCCTTCATTCCTGATTACTTCGCGCGCAGCATTATCAACTTCGTAACCGCGTAGCTCTTTCTTTTCCCTCATCCTTTTTAAAACCAAATCGAATGCAGCATCCCTTGCCTTTTCAACAATCCTGAAAATCCTGGTATATTTTTCCGGGACTGCATCGGCGGCAAAGCCAACCCAGGTAATGTCAGCCCAAACCGAATTCAGCTTATTAAATCTCGCCCAGAGATCGATAAGCACAAAATCCCCGTTATGTATCGATTTATGTTTGTCTCTGTCAGGCGCATAATGCGGATTAGCACTGTTTTCATTCACTCCCACAATCGGCGGAGAATCGGTAATAAAATCTCTTTTTGCAAATTCATGCATAATAAACTGCTGGACTTCATATTCGTTCGTTACATTTAAATTTGAAATTTTATCTCTTATAAAACCGAAGGCCTCATCAACAATATCATTAAGAGCATAAGCAACTATCCGGTTCTCTTTGAACTGATCATCGGTCCATACCGCATCGAACATTGAAATTAAATCTGCACTACTGACTACCTTTATACCATAAGATTTTATTTGTTCAATAGTACCCGCATCGACTTTAGATACATAAGGGATTGCATTTTTAGGAGAATATTCCATTGCAATAGTTTTATATTTCTTTAAAGAATTTTCAAGATGCTTTGTAAGAAGCTCGTGGCTTGAGTAAGTAAGCTTTTCCCCCGGCAGATGATCCAGGTGCCCTGATTCGATTGCCATTACTATTTTTACCGGGTTGCCTTCTTTTGGAATCAGGTAGTAAAAGCGCCTTGTAAGATGTGCATTAGGCGGAATATCCAGAATATTGATTGCAAATTCGTTTGAACCTCTGAAATCATACAAGAGCCATCCATCGATATTACTCTGTCTAAGAATTTCCTGGATCCTGTTAAGGTTAAATTTTGCCATAACCTTCCCTTAAAAATTTGTATATATTAAAAGCAACATATTTATAATTGTTAACAAAGGAAAGTAAATATAGCACTTTATGGAATGTTGGAATATTGGAATGATGATGTTCTTTTCCAATATTCTACTATTCCATCATTCCAAACGCTCTGTAAACACTACTATTCGTAACTTATGAAAATCTTACCTGAAATATTTGAAAGGGAATTGGATAAGTAATAATTTTTAAAACCTTTTTGAAAATTATTATGATAAATTTTACCAAGTATTAAATCCTATCGGAGTCGTACATGAAAATATTCTTCCTGTTCATTTCAATCCTGCTCTTAAGCATTTCTGCTTTTGCACAGCAGCAGAATAGTCTTACCATATATCCCGATTCGGGTATATATATAATCAATAAGGATATTTACGGGCATTTCAGCGAGCATCTCGGAAGCTGTATTTACGGCGGCATCTGGGTTGGTGAAAATAGTTCGATTCCGAATATTAATGGGATAAGAAAAGATTTGGTTGAAGCATTAAGGAAAATTAAGATCCCGGTCCTTCGCTGGCCCGGCGGCTGCTTTGCTGACGGATATCATTGGAAAGAAGGAATAGGACCGAAAAATCAAAGAGCAAAAATGATTAATACAAATTGGGGAGGAGTTACGGAGGATAATAGTTTTGGTACACATGAGTTTATGAATTTATGCGAGCTTATCGGATGCGATGCTTATATTTCGGGAAATATCGGGAGCGGAACGGTTCAAGAAATGTCTGATTGGGTTGAGTATTTAACTTCCGATGCAGTCAGCCCGATGACTGAGCTTCGTAAAAAGAATGGAAGGGTAATACCTTGGAAAGTAAAATACTGGGGAGTCGGAAATGAAAACTGGGGCTGCGGCGGCATAATGACCGCCGATTATTATGCCAGTGTAATGGCAAGGTATTCCTGGTTTCTGAAAAATTATGGGAAAAATGCGCTGTATAAGGTCGCATCTGGCGGATTGGAGGCTGACTATAATTGGACCGAAACATTAATGAAAAAATGGAGTGAACAAGGGGAGTGGCTTAAGAGTTATATGAATGGATATTCGCTTCATTATTATACCGTCACGCATAATTGGGAACATAAAGGATCGGCAACGGAATTCAACGAGGATGAATGGATTACAACTTTTTCCAAAGCTTTAAGAATAGATACTCTCATTTCAAATCACTCTGCAATTATGGATAAATATGATCCGCAGAGAAGAATAGGCTTGAGCGTGGACGAGTGGGGAAACTGGCATGATGTGGAATCAGGTACTAACCCGGCATTTTTATACCAGCAGAATTCGCTGCGCGATGCAATCTCCGCAGCATTAAGCTTAAATATTTTTAACAAGCATTGCGGCCGCGTTAAAATGGCCAACATTGCCCAGTTAGTAAATGTGCTGCAGTCGCTTATCCTTACAAAAGACGAAAAGATGATCCTTACGCCGACTTACCACGTATTCGATCTTTATAAAGTACATCAGAATGCAACCTTTCTTCCTTTTGATCTAAAGACCGAAGATTATGAATACAACGGGAAAAAGATCCCGGATATTAGTGCAACTGCTTCAAGAGACAGCAGCGGCGCAATCCATGTGTCTCTTGTAAATACAAATCCCGGAAAGGATGTTAAAATTTATTTACGCTTTAACGGGATTCCTGATAAAAAAGTAACCGGGCAAATCTTGACTTCGGATAAAATGCAGGATCATAATACATTTGAAGAACCGAACAAAGTAGGCATTAAAGAATTTAAGCAGTTTAAGGTTTTAGGAGATCAGCTGGAGGTTGAACTGCCTTCCAAATCGGTAATAGCTTTAGAAATAGTGAATAAATAATTAAAAGGAACATTCCCTGCGGAAACAGCCTAAATTTTAACAGCAGCGGAATTAGATCTTAAGATAAGATATCTCTGAATCGTTTATCTGTCTATTCGTTTTTCGTCTTCCGGTTTTTCGTTTCCCGTCTTCCCGTTTATCGTCTCCTATTTCCCACCCCAATCTTTCAATCTTTAAATCTTTAAATTTTATTTCAGCAGGACAAGCTTCTTCGCAATTTTGTAATCATCCGCCTGAAGAAGATAAAAGTAGATCCCGCTGGAAAGATTCCGGGCATCAAACTTCACTTCATATGTTCCAACGGAAAGCTTTTTATCCGTAAGAACAGCAACTTCATTCCCTAGGACATCAAAGATTTTCAAACTTACATTTATTAACCCTTTTTCTGTTAAGGGAATAGAATATCTTATTATTGTTTCGGGATTGAAAGGATTCGGATAAGCATTCAATTCGAAATCGGAAGGCAAATAGTTTCTAACAGAAACCGATGAGATTACATTGGAATTCCCGGGTGTCGGTTCCGGGAAAAATTGCCATGCAGAACCTGCATCAGGATACCTGCCGTATGAAGTATCTTTTCTTTGAGGTCCAAACGTAATTGAATCAATTATTGTTACCCCGTCACTATAAGTTAATCCAATAAACTCTCCTTCTTTACTTAATCCAAAATTTGTATGAAGGATTCCTTCTTTCTGTTCTTCATCGCACCAAACTAATAGGTGCTCTCCGGCTTTAATTTTCAAACTATCTCCGGGGAATCTCCATTTTGTCAGATTATTAACTTTATCGGTTAAATACAGGCCGCTTAAAATAATATCTTCCGAAGTCGGATTATAAAGCTCAATCCAATCTTCATAATCACCGGCACTATCGGCGATAGTATTAGCATTATCGGCCATAAATTCATTTATTACAAGCCCACCGTTAAGAATCGAAGGAGATTTAATAGAAATAGATTTATCTCTCGGGTAAAGCATGCTTCTCTGGTCAACATCCTTAATAAAAATTCTAAAGCTTCCGGAACCATTGCTTCCAAGAGGCGGAATTACTCCAATCCACCTATCGGCATCCTCAGCGTTTTTTGAATCTGCAGACGGTTTAAAAGACATCGGGTAATTTACTGCGGCTGAACCTTCGGGCTCAAATTGTATATCTAAATTAGATATCTCCGAATGGCTGAACGCCGACACTACAACATAAACTGAATCATCTGCAGCAGGGTTTTTAGGAAACCAATCGAGTTTATAGACTACCGGGATTGCTGCAACATAATTCAGCTCTCCTTCTAAAGAAATATTTCTTAGGTTAATAAATTCTTTCAATCCTCTTTTTACATGCCGGATGGTATAAGGACTTAAAGAATAGGATTCGTTAAAGTCATCCATAGTAAAGCCGTAATCTCTTGTGCGGAAATCATCGGCTGCAGCAAATGGGGAGATCATATTTTTTATTGAATCAATCCGGTCATTCCAGGCATCAATTTTAAATACATTCTCCCTGTAAAATTCCAAAAAATGGGTGTACAAATTCCTGTACTGCGAGTTTGCCAATATTCGTTGTG
>DATKLQ010000513.1:0-17402 GCA_035542335.1 Ignavibacteriaceae bacterium
TTTTCTATTTAATTGATGCTGCCCCCCAAATAAAATCTTCCCGCCTCGAAAACACGTCAAATGGTTTTAAACTCAATCTTGAATTTAAGAGCGAGCCTTATACTATAAAAACTTTATCCGGGAAGCCGACAGTTGAATACACGCATTTCATGGATGAAGGGGCACCTGGCTCCCCGGTGCTGCCCAAGAAAATTATTTATATGGCAGTTCCCCCGGGATCGACGGTAAAGATCTCTGAAATAAAAGAAGAGACTTCTTTTTTAAAAAATGTTGAAATATCTCTCAATAAAAAAACTGAAGCTGCCGGCGATTCGTTGATAATTTACAAAGAGTCGCTTCCCGATTTAAAATATTTTGCCTCCGATATTTTTCCCTCTTCGGAAATGCTGCTCCTTGGGTATATATGGATCCGCAATTATTACTGCGCTGTAGTCCAGGTTAATACGCATTCATACAACTGGAAGAAAAGAGAAATTAAGGAAATAACTAAGGTCGAATTAAAAGTTGATTTCTTAACTAAACGGCCTTTTGAAATTAATAATCAGCCGGATTATCAATTTGATGAGGTATTGAGAAAGGTGATTATCAATTATGATTATGCATCGGGGTACAGATCTTTTCCCTTCCGTTCCTCTTCGATTGATTCATCCGGAAACTGGATTGATTATTCTCAGGAATATATAAAACTAGCAATTCCCGAGGACGGTATATACCGTATAACTTATAATGATCTTGTAAATTACGGGATTAATCCGGCTGAAGTAAATCCGGCTTTGATCAAAATTTTTTATAAAGGGAAACAAATCCCGCTTTATATTGGAGGAGGCGGAGATTTTTCTTTTGGAGTGAATAATTATATACAATTTTATGCCCAAAAAAATTACGGATCACCGGAATACAGGAGAATTGTTGAAGAGGGTGAAGATTATTTGAACTATATGGATAGATATAATGATACATCCTTTATTTGGCTCTCCTGGAAAGGCGCTGCCGGATTAAGAGCAGACTCTATTAGCAGCCTGGTCCCCGGACTTTCAGATACTTTAACAAGCCACCTAGTTAAATTTCATTTTGAAAATGATGAAAGACTCTGGTACTATGATGCAGTTTTGCCGAGAGTGCAGCTGCCGTCCTGGCAGGAAAATAAAGTATGGACATGGTTGGTAGTAAGCGGGGGATCAAAATCTTCCTTTAGTTTTAGTAGCGGTGATTTTGTTCCTAATACTCCAGTTAAAACTTATGCCAGAATTATAAGCAATGCATCCGATATAGTACTCAATGCTCATTCATACGGATCAAGCCTTAACTCCGGCTCACCGGCAGATACTATAGTTTTCAATTTTAAACAGACTGTAAATTTATCGAGTACATATAATTCTAATTTATTAGTGCCTGGAGAAAATACTTACAAAATTTTCGGTTTTACCACGCAGGCAAATTTTCAGCAGGCTTTAATTGATTGGATCGATATCGATTTTTACCGTTGGAATTCAGCTCAAAATGATTCGCTGCTATTAATAGTGCCGGATTCGGTTATTTCGTCCCTTAGAATTTTAAAACTTTCCAATATCTCAAGTGATACAAATATAATTCTATATAAAATTAAGCCAGAGCAAAAGAGAGTTACATCCTACCGCTTTTCTTCAGGTACCCTTATATTTTCGGACACGGTGAGAGGCGGCGATACTTACCTTCTTGTCAATAAGAATTATCTGAAATCGCCGGGATTTTTATATAAAAAACAATTTGTTAATTTAAGGGATCCTGGGCGGGGAGCCGATTACATAATAGTTTCGAACAAGGAGCTTAAACAGTCGGTTACCGATTATAAGAATTTTATCTCGTCTTCATACGCTGTGAGGGCGGAACTAGTTTTCATTGATGATATATATGATGAGTTTGCATACGGAAATAATGATGCTGAGTCGGTAAAGCAATTTTTACTTTCGGCAGCCAGGTTATGGCAGGGTCCAATGCCTGCATATGTAAATTTTATAGGCGATGCTAATTACGACTACAAAAAAATTGTCATCCCTCCTGATAAAAAAATCAGGAAAAATCTCGTTCCTTCATTCGGAAACCCGGTAAGCGATACATGGTATGCTGCATGGGATACTTTAAATATTAATATTCCGCAGATATTTACCGGACGCATTCCGGCCTCGAATGATAATGAAGTCTATTATTATCTCCAGAAGCATCAGATGTATCTTAATAGAGGATATGATGACTGGAATAAGCGCTACCTTTTTTTCAGCGGGGGGGATGTTAACGATTCTTTGCAGCTGGAGCAGATTAAGCAGGTGAATGAGAATCTTTTAAACAACGTTGTTACTCCTGCTCCCGTCGGAGGAACAGGAATTCATTTTTATAAGACCATTCATCCCCTTACTAATTTGGGACCATATTCCCAGGCAGAAATAAATGAAGCCGTTGGGAAAGGCGGGCTTTTTATCTCCTATATCGGCCACAGCGGTACCCAAACATGGGATAATGGAATTAATTCAGTTTCAAATCTTAAAAATAATTATACGGACCGCAGCCCGCTTATAACCGACTTTGGCTGTTCGACCGGAAAATTCGCGGAACCGGATTATGATTCATTTGGCGAGCTTTTTATCATAAGCTCTCCGGACGGCCAAGCTATAAATTACTGCGGGAATTCAAGCTGGGGGTATCTCTCAACTTCACTCCGTTTTCCCGAACTGTTCTATAAAAAACTGCTGCTTGATACCGTGCTGACTGTCGGTAAAGCTCATACTCTGGCGAAAATTGAGCAATTCGGCGAAAGCGGGTACAGTGATGTAAACAGGGTTTTTAATTATTGTAATTTTCTTTTTGGTGATCCAATCATTGGATTTAGAACCCCGGTAAAACCCAATTTCAGAATATCCGAAAGCTCCTTTGAAATTATCGGCCCAAATCCAAATGATCAATCTGATTCTGCGCATATAAGAATTTGGATAAATAATTTTGGAAGAGTTTCGGGAGATTCACTGAGCATTTTTATTTCCGATAAATGGCAGAATTCAAATTTTGAACTTAATAAAAAAATCCCCGTTCCCTTATTTATAGATTCTATCTTAGCTGCTGTCCCGGTAAAAGGAAAAGTAGGAGAGCATACACTGACTGCTGAGTTAGATAAACCGGGCTTAATTGATGAAATCTATGAAAACGATAATACCGCAGAATTTAAATACACGGTTTATTCTACTTCAATAAGACCGGTACTATATGAAAAATACTTTAATTCTTTTAAGCACAAGTTAAGATTATTAAATCCGACTTTATTCCTGCCGGGCATGCCGCAGGAAATGCTTGTTTCTGTTTCTACTGATCCGGAGTTTTCAAATAATCAAAATTTTACTGCGGTATTCGATACTTTTTTTACCGATGTTCAATTAAGCTCTTTAGCTCCATCCGAAAGATACTGGCTGAGGGCAAAGCTGAACAGCCAGGAATCGCAATGGTCTGATGTTGAAGTCTATTCATTGAGGAACTTGGATAATAACTTAGGATGGTTTGCCGATGATTCATACAATAAAGGATTTGACTATCAAAATACAACCTTCGATTCTTCCAAGAATGCATGGAAATTGAATTCTTCGGTAAATACTTTGGCAGTTTATTCAGCAGGATCGGATGACGGCGAATATGCCTCAGTTTTATTCAATGGAGCGGAAACCCTCCCGAATACATTTTTTTGGGGAATTGCTACAGCCGAAATTGATACATTAACTTTAAAGCCGGAAAATTTTAAGTTTTTCGTTTATAGTGATAACGCAACAGCCGATGATTCTCTTATCTACTACCTTAATTCGCTTCCGCAAGGGAAGGTTGTTCTAATGACGCTTTGTGCCGACGCAGCTCAATCGGTATTAGGATTCAGTAAAGGAACAGAAGTCAGAAGAACTATTGAAGGTTTCGGGAGTTTATACGCGGACAGTGTCGCTTACAGGGATTCATGGTGCCTTATTGGAAAAAAAGGCGCACCGCCCGGAACAGTTCCTGAAGCTTATTCGAAAAGAGGATTTGGGGAAGTTCGTTCATCAATTTCGAAATTAGTGAACTTTAAGACTGGTAAAATAATTTTTCCAATAATTTCTAATTCGGCGGAATGGATTAACTTTACCAAAAAAGATTCCCTTCCTTCCGGTTCTTCAATTAATTATTTTGCCGTTGGAACAAAATCAAACGGCCAATCCGATACCCTGCCGGATTTATCCTTTTCCGGAAATACGGCTTCACTTCAGAATATAAATCCTGTCCTTTATCCGGAAATTAGAGTTGGAGCAAGGCTTAACTCAAATGAACAGTTTGAATCTCCCTTTGTAATTTCCGTCGGCGTAAATTTTAATGGTGTGCCCGAGCTTGGAGTAAATTACCAGACAGTATCAGTTGATAATGATACTGTTCAGCAGGGACAGAATGTAAATTTAAAGTTTGCCGTTTATAATGCAGGCGGATCCGGCGCAGACAGCTTTAATGTTAAAGTGGAAGTTATTAAGCCGGACAACTCCATAGAAATAATATTGGATGAGAAAGTTGCTTCTCTCAGCCCGGATCAAAAGAAAGCGTTTGATATTTCATATAGTACTTTAAGCACGTCCGGCAGAAATTCTTTCAATATTCTTATAGATGATAAAAACTCAGTAAAAGAGCTTTTTGAAGATAATAATTTTTACTCTCAGCCTTTTTTCGTTTCGCCGGATACATCCGGTCAGTCACTAACTGTAACTTTTGACGGATCGGATATTTTTGACGGTGAATATATCTCCTCAAAACCTGATATAAAAATTGAATTTTCAAATCCTTCCTTGCTGACGGTAACGGATACTTCTTTGATAAGAATCTATTTAAATAAACGTCGGGTTTATTTTGCAGGCAATCAGGGATTATCTTATGAATTTAATAATCAAAATCCCCAGGTGGTTGTCCATTTTAAGCCTGAACTTCCAGATGATGAATATCTGCTTAGAATTGTAGCAAAGGACTCCGACGGACCTTTTGCAGATTCAACTTTTATTGAAAAAAGTTTTTTGGTTTCAAATGAAGTTAAAATCATAGATGTGTTTAATTATCCTAACCCGGTCTCCCGTAATACCTATTTTACATTTAAGCTTACCCAAATTCCCGATGAGCTTACAATAAAAATATATACGGTTGCCGGCAGGCTTGTTAAAGAGATAGATGGACATTCCGTCGATTTGAAATATGATTTTAACCGCTTATTCTGGGACGGGAAAGATCAGGACGGGGATTTTATTGCAAACGGAGTCTATTTCTATAAAATTATCCTTAAAAAGGGAGACAAGGTAGAACAAGTAACTCAAAAATTAGCTGTCGTTAGATAACCTGCTCTCTTTAAGCTTAATTATATCTGCATTAAATTTTACTTAACAATATGGTGGGTTATGAAGAATTGTCTTACAATTTTCTTTACGGTTCTTTTATTCTCATCCCTTTCATTCGCCCAATTCGATCAATATCCGAGAGAAAACCGGGGGCAGATTGCCGGCGGATTCGGGCCGACATGGATTGATGATGAACCTTACTATTCACTCCGCTTTTTCCCTGAATTATCTTTAGCTAATTTCGGCGTCGGGCTCGATTTAAGGCTGGATATAGATAAGAACGGAAATTTGCGTAAGGAAAATTTTAATGAATTTTCGGATTACTTGAGCCTGATTAGGTATGTCCGGTACGGACAAAAAAACGATCCTGTTTTTGTTAAGCTCGGTGCATTGGATTACTATACACTAGGACACGGCAGCATTATGTATTTATACAACAACAGCCCCAGCTTTGATGCCAGGAAAATAGGCCTGGTGCTGGATGTCGATTTCGGCAATTTCGGGTTTGAATCCATCTACAGCCGTTTTGCAGAAGCCGGGGTTGCAGGATTCAGAGGTTATGTAAGGCCTCTTCAGTTTACAGAGCTTGGAATTATTCCTATAATCGGAAGTTTTGAGATAGGCGCTACCTTCGCTTCCGATTTTCACAAATATGCCGGAATAATTTCCGCCCTTTACGATCCCGCGGCTAAAACGCTCAACATTACGGATGATAAAGGAGCAATAAATATTATAGGTTTCGATTTAGGGTTTCCCATTATCTCAAACAGCATGCTTGATTTGACCCTTTATTTAGATTATGCGAAGATCCTGGATTTTGGAAACGGTGCGGCAAGCGGTTTAATGGCAAACTTAAGAGGTCTGGGAATAGTAACTGCCTCTGCTAAATTGGAAAGACGTTTTAACGGCAAGCAATATATTCCTTCATATTTTAATTCGTTGTATGAGATCGAAAGATTTGAGACCAATGCCTCTTCTCAGAGTCTTACATCACCTGTCACAAAAGCTCAGAGATTAGCATTTATGCCTGCTGAAAATGGATATTACGGAGAATTATTTGTCAGTGTGCTGGGCACATTCAATATTTTCGGAGGGTACCAGAGGCTGGATAAAATTTCCAACAGCGGCATACTTCATTTGAACGGCGAAGTTGCTCCTGAAGAGCTTCCTTTCCTGCTTAGGGCCGGTTATGATAAGCTTTATATAAAGAATGAAAAGGATCTCTTTACGCTTGATGACCGTTCATATTTATTCGTCGAAACCGGGTATAGGCCTTACCCGTTTATGGTTATCGCAATTAATTATAATTGGACATACACTCCGGTCAGAGATGCCGATAAAAATATTATTGATTATAAACCGCAGAAAAGAATAGAACCGAGAGTATATTTTATGGTCCCATTTGACATGGGAGGAGAGCAGTGATCTTTAGACATGACAGATTTTAGAAATCTGTCATGTCTTTAGCAGCGTACTTGATTGCCGAGCAAGTTTTTGTTTTCTTGCCATACTTCATATCTTAATTTAATTAAAATTTTTTCAAGCTGATTTATCTTCTTCATGAGAAACCAGGTAAATCTAAAAATACTTCTCAGAGCTTTAAAGCATAAGAATTACCAACTGTACTTCAGCGGCCAGATTATTTCATTAACCGGCTCATGGATGCAGCAGGTTGCTTTAAGCTGGCTTGTTTACAGAATATCCGGAGATCCATTCATTCTCGGTCTGGTCGGTTTTTCAAGTCAAATTCCCATTTTAATCCTTTCTCCGATTGCAGGTGTATTAATTGACAGGATGAACAAACACCGCCTGATAATATCCACCCAGATTCTTTTGATGCTTCAAGCTTCACTTCTAACTTTTCTGGTCTTGACAGACGTTATTAAGGTTTGGCAAATCATACTCTTAAATATTTTCTCAGGAGTAGTAAATGCATTTGATTTACCGGCCAGGCAGTCATTTATTGTAGAGATAGTAGAAAGCCGGGAGGATCTCGGGAATGCAATTGCTCTAAATTCTTCGATATTCAACTCTGCAAGATTAGCAGGCCCATCGATTGCCGGCTTATTAATTTCGGCGGTAGGGGAAGGCATATGTTTTTTGATAAATGCAGTAAGCTTTATTGCCGTTATAATTGCACTTTTCGCCATGAAAATAAAACCGCATCATCTTGAAGCTAGACATCCGGATATGCTGCAGGGATTTAAAGAAGGAATTAAATATACATTCGGATTTATTCCAATACGTACAATCCTTTTATTAATTGCCTTAGTCAGCATAGTAGGAATGCCTTACACCATTTTAATGCCTGTATTTGCGAAAGAAATTCTGCACGGCGGGCCGAATACTTTGGGATTCTTATTAGGTGCGGTAGGGATTGGTGCCCTCTGCGGCGCATTTTATATGGCCGCCAGGAATTCCGTTTTGGGATTGGGAAAGATAATCGCCATTGCCGCTTCAACTTTCGGCCTTGGATTGATCCTCTTTTCTCTCTCTAGGAATTTTGTTCTATCAATGACTATGCTTGTTCTTACCGGGATGTCTATGATGGTACAAATGTCTTCAAGCAATACCATTCTACAGACCATAGTTGAGGATAAGATGCGGGGGCGGGTAATGAGCTTTTATACCACGGCATTTACAGGTATGGCTCCTTTCGGAAGCCTGATAGCAGGTTTTCTCGCAAGCAGGATCGGTGCGCCTAATACTCTCATTATAGGCGGATTCTGCTGCATGACGGGTGCATTATTATTTGCCAAACAGCTTCCAACACTAAAGGATTTAGTACACCCTATTTATGTAAGGATGGGGATAATTCCGGAAGTTGCCGAAGGGCTGCAGAGCGCATCTAATCTGAGAGTTCCGCCTGAGAATTGATCCTTATGGAAAGTTAACCGTTAATAGTCAATTGTTAATCGTATTCCTCCGGTTTACTATTAACCTGCCTTGCCTGATTGTCTGCAAAGCATCCGGCAGGCAGACCTTTAACTATTAACTTTGAAGGCTTTGTCAGTTTATTAACCCAGCAGGTGTTCTTTTAATTCCTCTACTGTACTGAAAACATAATCGCTTCCAAGCTTCTTTATTTCTTCCTTAGCATAGCTGTCCCATACAACTGAGGCTATTTTAATTCCGGCTTTTCTTGACGCTTTTATATCCGAAATGGCATCTCCGATCATCAATACTTCTTCTTTTTTTAATTTAAATTTTTCAAGAAAGATATGTATTCCTTCCGGTGAAGGCTTATGCTCCTTTACATCGTCTCCGGTAATGATCATATCAAAAAAATTGTAGATCTCGAGTTTCTTTAATGTTATAGTTGCAGCATTCTTTCCTTTCCCTGTAAAAACGGAAAGGAATATTTTTTTTGATTTCAAATCTTTTAAAATATCTTTAATACCTGGATATAGATCTGCCAAGTGGTGGTTTTCGGTATAAAAATCGTAGTAATCTTTCCTGGCTTTTTCATAATTATCTCCGCACCACTTCTTTAAGATTACATCTTCCGTAGGTCCGAAAAAGCTTATCAGTTCTTTATCCGAGAATGTCCTGTTAAGATATTTTTTTGCTATATGATTGAACGACGCAAAAATCAGTTCATTAGTTGACGTCAAAGTACCGTCTATATCGAATATAATTCCTTTATATTTATTCATTGCTCCGCATTTAATTAATTTGAAAAAGAATAATCCTGCCGCTGTTACAGGATGCCGTAAAAATGTTTCCTTTAATTTTATTCACGGATATTACCGAGTCGTTAAGTGAAATAACCGGCTTCCAGTTAAAAACGGAATCGAACAGATAAATTTTACCGCTGCTGCTGCCGAATAAAATATTATTATTCCATTCTATGAGGCCGGTATAAGTTCTTTCCGATCCGGAATCCATTTTAATCTCTCTAATTACTTTCCCGTCCGAAGAAGAAATTATATAGAAAATTCCGGAAGCTCCCGGGACAAACAATTTTTTCCCCTCGCCGCTTATTCCTATTATATTGGAAAGCTTAAGATCTTTCTTTTGCCAGACGGGGGTTCCCAACAGCAAATCAATCCCGGTTAGAAAATTATTCTGCCTCTCAATTACATACACATTCTTTTCGTCTGCAGTTATGGCATACATCTCGGGATTATCCCCCGCTGATTCTTTTATTTTAGTATTTCTCCACTTCCAATTTATTGTACCGCTTTTGGCATCGATGCAGTAAAGATAATTATCCCGGCTGCCAAAAATAATCCGGTTCTTTATGCAGACGATTTTTCCTTCAATTGAATCTTCCGCAGAATTATTCCCCCAGATTAATTCAAATGTGTAAAGATCATAGCAATAAAGATTTCCCTTTGAAGTGCCTATTATAACACCCTTGGACTTAATCCCTTTATTAAATATATCGATTATTATTATACCTGATGTAACCGATTCCCCTAATCCTATTTCCTGTATAACTTCTCCCGATTCAGCATCAATTGATAACAGGTCCCCTTCAGCTGTCCCGGCAGCCAAAATATTATCTGCCGCAGCAGGTTCCGAGATTAGTGTTCCCCCGGATTCATAGTTCCATATTGAATCGCCATTTAAATCGAAGCATAATATTGCTCCGTCCTTTGTGCTGAGAAATATCTTTTCTCCGGAAACCAGCAAAGGCAGCGAGTAACCCCGGTCAATTTCTTCTTGCCAGGTCAGGGAAATGCTTGAATCAATAATAATTTCGGTTGAGTCTAAACCGCGGACGGCTAAATTTTGCCTGTTTTGTCCCATAACGGAAATCTGAATTACCAAAAAAAAATATAAAACGGTAATTACTTTCATTTTTACCTTAAATGAAAATTATTGAGCTTTAAACTTAAAGATTTTGAATTATTTGTAACAATTAATATTACAACGCCCTCGTAGCACAGATTATTAATCTGTGCTACGGTAACGAACTTTGAGTTAATCCGTTATTCTATGCGGTTTCACTATTCAAAATTATCCTGGGATCATTAGTTTTGTAAGGTTAATTTTTATGGATAATAAATAAATGAAGATCAATAAAGAATGGCATTTAAAAAATTTGATGCCGAAAAACCCGACGCTTGAAGAGAGAATCAGATGGCATCTTGAACACTCGAAAAACTGCAGATGCCGTGAAATGCCGGAGAGTATTCGTAAGGAAATCGAGAGAAGAAATAGATCTGCGAATTCTGAAATGGTACGTAAAACGGGAAAAGTATAAACGGGGAAACGAGTGAACAGTAAACGGTAAACGGAAAAACGTTGAAACGGGATAATCCAAATAGACTCCGTGGATCTCTGTCAGCCCTCTCTGTGGAACTCTGTTTAACTTGTTATAGAGAATTGGTTATATTGAGACATTAAAACTTCTACCGCAGCAGTCTTTCTCTTTCTCCTTCTCCCGCCTTCGGCGAGGTCCGCCTTTGGCGACTTTCTCTTAATCCTGATAAATTAATAAATGATATTAAGTTCCACTCTTTACTTTAAAATACTTAATTTAAATTAATTTCAAATTTTTTAATATAAATGAAAAAAATTTTTATAAAAAAGAATGAAGAAATAAGGATTAAGAGCGGACATCTGTGGATTTTCAGTAATGAAATTGAAAAAACCGAAGATAATTTGGAAAACGGAGATATAGCATATGTTTATGATTTTAAAAATAATTTCCTGGGTACAGGATTTTATAATAAAAATTCATTAATCTCTGTTAGGATATTCTCAAAAGAACAGGTTGATGATTTTCCTCAGTTTATACGGGAAAAAATTCTTAAGGCATTCAATCTGAGAACTTTATTTTATCCGGATAGGAAATCATTCAGGGTTGCTTTCAGCGAAAGCGACTTCCTGCCGGGTTTAATTATTGATAAGTACAACAGCACTTATGTACTGCAGGTTAATTCATTCGGGTTTGATAGGAATGTCAAAGACGTTGTCGGCATACTTAAAGAGGATCTTCATGCCGAAAATATTTTTACGAAGAATGATTTCCATTTCAGGAAAATTGAAGGGCTTCCTGAATCGGATGAAGTTTATTTAGGAAATAAAGCTGAAGAGATAATCAGCGACGGTTCAATTGAATACGGCATCGATTTTAACAAAGGGCAAAAGACCGGCTTCTTTTTCGATCAAAACGATAATAGGTTTTTTATCGAAAGGATTGCAGGCGGGAAAAAAGTCCTGGATGCGTTCTGTAATTCGGGCGGATTCGGACTGCATGCTGCAAAAGCCGGGGCGGCTTCCGTCGATTTTCTTGATTCTTCTTCATATGAAATTGAATCTGCAAAGAAAAACTTTGAATTAAATAAATTCGATATTCCTTCAAATTTTATAAAAGAAGATGTTTTTGATTTTCTAGAAAAAAATATTCAAAGAGATAATAAATATGATCTTATCATTCTGGATCCCCCTGCATTTGCTAAAAGCAGGAAAAACCTTCAGACAGCAAAAAAAGGCTACGAAAGATTAAACAAACTTGCTCTTTTGAATTTAAATCCGAACGGATTTCTTGTTTCATCATCCTGTTCTCACCATATAAAAGACGATGAATTTATCAGAATCTTAAATACTGCCTCGGTAAAATGCGGTAAAAGAGTGCAGCTTATTCATTTTAATAATGCTTCACTCGATCATCCGAGACTTCCTGCTATGGAAGAAACTAATTATTTAAAGTTTGCAGTTCTAAATGTTTTATAGAGAGATTTCCGTCAATTCTTCTTTCCTTGTAAAAGAAACGCAACCTTTTTAAGTTTGAAACCGTCTAAATTTATTCATTTTCAAATAAATTCCGATTTAATAACAATAAGTAATGAGGTTTTAACTTGGATATTGCCGTACTTAACGAAAAAATCAAGCAGGAAAGCGCATTTATAGATATCCTTTTCAATGAAATCGGTAAAGTAATTGTCGGGCAGAAAGCTATCATCGAAAGACTGGTTGTTGGATTGCTTGGAAACGGGCATATTCTTTTGGAAGGAGTGCCCGGATTGGCTAAAACTTTAGCCATTAAAACACTTGCTTCGGCAATGAAAGCTAAATTCCAACGGATTCAATTTACTCCCGATCTTCTGCCGGCAGATTTGGTCGGAACTATGATTTATAACCAGAAAGAAGGGAATTTTTTTATAAGGAAAGGACCTCTATTCTCTAATTTCATTCTTGCAGACGAAATAAACCGTGCACCTGCAAAAGTGCAAAGCGCTCTGCTTGAAGCAATGCAAGAAAGACAGGTAACAATCGGTGAATCTACATTTAAGCTGGAAGAACCTTTCCTGGTTCTTGCAACTCAGAACCCTATTGAACAGGAAGGAACTTATCCGCTGCCGGAAGCCCAGGTGGACAGGTTTATGCTTAAAGTTAAAATAACCTATCCTGAAAGAGATGAAGAATTGAAGATAATGCGTCAGAATGTAAATGATCTTATGCCTGAAGTAAATCCCGTCATTAAATCCGAAGATATTTTAAAAGCCAGGAATTTAGTGCATGAAGTGTATGTTGATGAAAAAATCGAGCGATATATTCTTGATATTGTTTTTGCCACCCGAAACCCCAAGCAATTCGGATTAAACCGCTTAGCCGATTATATAAGCTTCGGTGCATCACCAAGGGCATCAATAAATCTTGCTCTCGGTGCAAAATCCATGGCATTTATAAAGAGAAGAGGATATGTTATTCCTGAAGATGTACGGGCAATCTGCGGCGATGTGTTGCGGCATAGAATTGCAATAACTTACGAAGCGGAGGCTGAAGAGCTTTCTTCGGAAAATATAATCCAGGAAATATTGAATAAAATAGAAGTGCCCTAAATAAATTTCAAAATTACAGGATTACAAGATTAAAAGATTACAAGATTAAAAGATTGCCTGTCACAACTTAGAATTATAAAATAAGCTGCATTATTATGTCTTTAAATTTTCTTTTGATTTTTCTTTTGATCATATATAAAAAGATACATTTATTTTTAAACTATTTATTACTATTCGCGGCACCCTCTCCTTTGAAGAGGGAAGTGGTGAGGCTTTCTCTCCCTTGGGAAGGGGCAGGGATGGGCCATGTTAACTAAAGAGCTCCTTTCGCAAGTCCGCCAGATTGAAATAAAAACCAAGGGATTGGTAAACCAGGTTTTTTCAGGTGAATATCATTCGGTATTCAAAGGAAGAGGAATGGAGTTT
Source organism: Ignavibacteriaceae bacterium (assembly GCA_035542335.1). Taxonomy (GTDB): domain Bacteria; phylum Bacteroidota; class Ignavibacteria; order Ignavibacteriales; family Ignavibacteriaceae; genus DATKLQ01. The sequence continues at coordinate 13,517 of DATKLQ010000513.1, forward strand.
TCCGAAGTCCGGGAATATCAGTTCGGCGATGATATCAGGAACATAGATTGGAATGTAACTGCCCGTTTCGGTCATCCTTTTATAAAAATTTTTGAAGAGGAGAGGGAACTTACGGTAATTTTAATGGTTGACTTAAGCGGCTCTTTGATATTCGGATCGATCCAAAAAACAAAACAGCAGGTTGCGGCGGAATTAAGTGCGGTTTTAGCTTTTTCTGCATTGAAAAATAATGATAAAGTAGGTCTTCTTCTTTTTACGGATAAAATTGAAAAATTTGTTCCTCCCCGGAAAGGCAGGAAGCATGTTTTAAGGATTATAAGAGAGGTTTTATCGTTTGAACCTGTTGGAAAAACTACAAATATCAGGTCTGCACTTGAATATATGAACAGCGCAATAAAGAAGAGGAGCATAGTCTTTCTTTTGTCTGATTTTATTGATGAAGGATATGATAAAATTTTGAAAGCTGCCGGGAAAAAACATGATTTGATCGGAGTGGTAATAAATGATGAAAGGGAAAGCTCTATCCCTAAAATAGGGCTTGTAAAATTCATTGATGCCGAGACAGGCAATGAAAGATGGATAGATACAAGCAGCAGCAAAGTCCAGGAAAGAATAAAAGAGTATAGGGAGCAGGTGACTGCAGCCAGGAAGAATTTATTTGCATCCGGAAGGATAGATAATATAGAAGTAAAAACCGGCGAAGATTATGTAAAGCCGCTGATAAGGTTTTTCAGAATGCGTGAAAGAAGATGGTAAAAAGAATTCCATTTTTTATTCTTTTTTTCCTGGTCTCTTCAGAGATCTATTCCCAGGATATTTCTGCAAGAGCTTATACTGATAAAAACAGCTACACCGTAGGCGATTATATCAATTACATTATTGAGGTGAGTTATTCCGGAAAATTAAATGTATACACTCCCGACATAACAAAAAGCTTATCCGGGATTGAAATACTAGGCGAGGAATCGCCCCAGGTTGCTGAAAAAAACGATAAAAAGACGGTAGCTTTCAGGTATATTCTATCCAAATACGATTCCGCCAGGGTCACTATACACCCGGTTCCTGTATTCTATAGTGAAATGAATGATACTTTAAAACAATCGGTAATTACAAATGATGTTAGTTTTGATGTTCGTACGGTTAAAGTGGATACAGAGGGTGATATCAAGGATATAAAGGATCCGTTAAGAATTTCCATGCCCTGGATAATACTGCTTTTGTGGTGTCTTGGAGCCCTGCTTGTTATTGCGGCAATTCTTTATTTTTATTTAAAAGCTCAAAAGAAAAAGCAGCGGAAGGTGATTAAAAAAATAATTTATGTGCCGCCGCATATTAAAGCGTTAAATGCCTTGCATAACCTGGAATCCCAAAAATTATGGCAGGCCGGCTTAATCAAAGATTATCATTCCAGGATTACGGAGATAATCAGGCGTTATTTTGAAGAACGCTTTAATTTCCTTGCAATGGAATTGACCACCTATGAAATAATGGAAAATATGAACAGGATCACGATCCCCGACAATATAAAGAAAATTACTTATGCTTTTTTGGCAAATGCCGATCTTGTAAAATTCGCCAAATATATCCCAATGGACAGTATAAATGAAGAAATGATGCATCAGGCTTATGAAATTGTCGAAAATACTGTAACAGAGAATGTTCCTGTGAAAACCGAGGGTGAATATGTTCAATAATATATTTTTCGCTTATCCTTGGTTTCTCTATTTTCTGGTATTAATTCCTCTTCTTGCAGTCTGGTATTGGCTTAGGGGAAGGAAACTTGAAAGCTCTATTACATATTCTTCCCTTAATCTCTTTCAGACTATGCCTGTTTCCTGGAAAGAGAGGCTGAAGCATATACCGGTTACGCTGCGTCTGCTTGCCCTCGCATTGCTCATAGTGGCGCTGGCAAGGCCTCAGAGTTTTTCCTCCGGTGAAGACATTTATGCCGAAGGTATAGACATTGCAATGGTTTTGGATATATCCGGATCAATGCTCGCTGAAGATTTTAAACCGAATAGGCTTGAAGCCGCAAAAAATGTAATTGATGATTTCATTAAGGGAAGAACATCCGATAGAATCGGACTTGTCATTTTCTCCAGAGATGCTTTTACTCAATGTCCTATGACAATTGACTATTCTGTTTTAAGAAATCTTTTAAAAGAAATCAAAACAGGCATGATTGAAGACGGCACTGCAATCGGTAACGGGATTGCAAACGGGGTCAACCGTCTTAAGGACAGCAAGGCAAAAAGCAAAGTAATGATTATATTGACGGACGGAGTCAACAACTCCGGAGAAATAGATCCTCTCTCTGCAGCGCAGATTGCAAAAACCTTTAATATAAGGATTTACGCAATCGGTGTCGGTACAAGAGGGGAAGCTCCTTACCCTATTCAAACTCCCTTTGGAACAAGATACCAGATGATGCCGGTAGAAATAGATGAGAATGTTTTGCAGCAGATTGCCCAGATTACTTCCGGAAAATATTTCAGAGCGACAAATAATAAAAAGCTTGAACAGATTTATAATGAAATTGATAAGCTTGAAAAAACAAAAGTTGAAATTACTTCTTACAGAAATGCCACCGAGCTTTTTTACGGCTGGCTCGGCGGTGGATTGGTTCTCTTGCTTTTTGAATTCGGTTTATCTAAAACATTGTTGAGAAAAATTCCGTGATTGCAGTGAGTAATAAATATGAAGAGTTGAGGATCATGCATTCATGCTCCGAATTCATACAATCATACAGCAATACATTCATTCAAGATGAAAGTGAGACTCACCTCCAAGGTGAATCTCACTTTTTTAAAAATAATTGACGCTTATGTTTAGATTTGCACATCCCGAGTATCTGAATGCTTTTTACCTGATACCTGTATTAATATTGGTTTTCTGGTTTTTGAGCGGGAATCGGAATAAAATACTTGAACGATTTGCGGATAAAAAACTTCACCGGGTGCTGCTTCCTTTTTTCAGCAAAGGCAAGAATATTATAAAATTTTCTTTAATACTTCTTTCATTTGCACTTCTTATAATTGCCGCAGCCAATCCCCAGGTCGGTTCAAGAATAGAGGAAGTTAAGCAGACAGGTATTGATGTATATATACTCCTTGACGTCTCAAACAGTATGCTTGCAGAGGATATTAAGCCGAACCGTCTTGAAAAGGCAAAACTTCAAATCTCCAATTTAATTAATAGATTAAAAGGAGATAGAATCGGGCTGGTTGTTTTTGCCGGAGAAGCTTTTGTACAATTCCCGATTACCACCGATTATTCCGCTGCAAATCTTTTTTTATCTGCTGCAGATAATAATTCCGTGACAAGGCAGGGGACTGCAATCGCAGCCGCTATTAATCTTGCCGATAAATCTTTTGATTATTCTTCAAGTACCGAGAAAGTTATGATAATCATTACCGACGGCGAAGATCATGAAGGTGACGTCAATGAAACTGCCGAAAAGATGAAAGCCAAGGGAATAAAGATTTATACCATAGGACTAGGTTCGCCTGAAGGTGTCCCGATTCCTATCTATAATCAAGGTGCGCAGGTCGGGTTTAAGCAGGACAGGGAAGGTAAAACAGTTTTAACAAGGCTTGATGAAGATATATTAAAAAAAATTGCTTCTATTACCGGGGGACAATATTACCGTGGATCAAATTATGAAGATTATCTTGAAAAAATTTATGATGATCTTTCCCAAATCAAAAAGGCCGAATACGGTGTTAAAAAAGTTACTGATTACGAAAACCGTTTTTATTATTTTTTGTTCCTGGCTATTTTGCTTTTAATTATTGAATTTTTAATTCCGGAGCGGAAATCTCCATGGATGGAGAAAATAAAAGAAAGACTGGGAATAGCTTAACCCTGTCCTCGAAGAGTCCGAAGA
>DATKLQ010000514.1:0-4697 GCA_035542335.1 Ignavibacteriaceae bacterium
CAGATATCTCATATTAAATCTTATAATAGAATCAATCTTTGGAGAATGGTGGAGCATCATTGAATCCAGGTTCGGCAGTTTAATTTTTATATCAAGGTTTTTTAAAGCTGCAGTGTCATTAGAATTTATTCTGAACTGAAACTCATGCAATCCTCTTTTATCTCTCGGGAACTGAAAAGTGAATGAGGGAATGTTTTTCAGGCTTCGTTCGACCTGTGCGGCAATGCTGTCGAAATCCGGTAAATTTATCCTGGGTACTATAATCTTTGATAACTTTACCCTGCATGAATTTGAATCGATATCCACATTGAACTCATCGCCCCACAGTGAATCCATTTTAAATTTTGCCAGGTGATCATTCAGCTTGATTTCAATATTCATATTCTTCAGCTCTTTATTCATTTCCTTCATCCCTTTTTGCAGCTCTTTCTGCATCTCCTTCATTTCTTTTGAGAATTTTTCTTTATCGAATTCGAAGGTGTCCATGAAAATCGAATCGGGAGTAAAGAAGATATATTGATTGCTGTTCCTGGATTTGATTTCTTTAACCATTTTATCGATTACCGGTCTCTCATGTAATTTATATCCGGCAGGCATTATCTTGACAAATTCTTCATTATTGGCATTCTCCGCAAAAGACATTATGTCCGCGAAAATTGCCTTGTTGTAATTCCAGAGCTCCGGGCTTATTGCAACAGTATTTTTATCATTAATTAAGATCTGATCCTGCATTTCGTCGGCATAAGAATCAAGCATAGAATCCATCTGCCGTTTCTGATGGGAATTTAACTTCAATGCATTTACAAAATCCTGGAATGTGTTGCCTTCATCTGTAAAACCGGCAGTTTTGATCTCAAAAAATTCTTTCCCGTTCCTGTCATAACCAAGCTGTATGCATTGTTTATTATTTTTATCCAGCGGAAGCTGCTTGTTAAAAGCAAAATTAAAGATGTCTTCGTTGGTAAGTCCCGCCGTAAGAAGCAGAGGCTGCAGATTCTGTTTGTAAAAATCGGAAATGTTCATTTTTTGGGATTCGAACAGGTCCTTCAGTATTGTCGGGTTAAATTTAAGAAAGACCATAAGCAGGACTGCCAAGACTGTAAAAGAGAATGCAGGGAGAATTCTTTTAAATCTTTTATAACGGCTTTTCGAAGGATTCAAATTCGCGAAGAGACGCGTTTCAAAATATGGAGATTCTGCAGGTGCTTTATAGGATGTTCTTGTAAGTTGTTTTATTTTTTTCAGCTCTTCAAGCTTTTTCTGCAGATCGGCCCTGATGGCAAGTTTCTCTTCGGTAGTTTTTCTTTCATCTTCCGGCAATTCTCCGTCAATGTAAGCCGAAAGAATTTCATAATCTTTTTGAAGGCTTTTCATGACATTAACTCCTGCCGGTAAGGTTCTAATATATTTTTCAGACCTTCCCTGGCTCTGAATATTCTTGATTTTACTGTCCCTAGTTCGCATTTTACAATTTCAGCAATTTCCTGGTAGCTCATTCCCTCAATATCTTTTAATAAAAGAGGCACTCTTAGCTTTTCAGGAAGTTTTGCAATTCCTTTCTGTACAATCTCTGCCGTATTTGTATTTTCATAAGATAAATTATAACCCGGCTCTTCTTCATTTTCTTTAAATAACGAAATAACATTTCTTATTTTTATTTTTCTCAGGTGATCCTTGCATTTATTTACAGTAATTCTGTAAAGCCATGTTGTAAATTGGGATTCAAACCGGAAATTTTTTAGGTTTTTATAAACCGTCAGGAAAACCTCCTGGGCTATATCGTCAACTGTATTTGCATTCCCCAGGGTCATGAATATTATATTTCTTACTTTATCTTTATGCCGGCGGACAAGAGTTTCAAAAGCGGTCTCATCATCTTCAATAAACTGCTTTACTAATGAAAAATCGTCGTCCAGGTTTAGTATTTTTGGATTTTCCAAGCCGGGTTTCTTCTTTTTGAATTTCATCTTTTTAGACGGTTCTTTCTAGGGAATGTTCCGCAAAATAAATAAAAATTCGTTCAAAAAGGCGTGAAATCATTTTATGCTTTTGGCTGCTAAGAGATTAAATCAGCTTGGAGACGGCCGGAATAATATTATCTTTGTAATATCTTCATTTGAATATCCCGTAAAACTTGCAAAAGAAAAGAGGTCTAACTAATTTAAAATGAAAAATTTAGGAGTTCTTTCATGAAAACAAAAGTTAATGAACATTATGGAGCCGTCGTTATTGAATTGAAGGGGAACGTAATGGGCGGAGAGGATACAAAAGAGTTCAATGAACTTCTTCATAAATTAATAGATGAAGGGAAAAAAAATATAGTGATCGATCTTTCTGATGTTAAATTTATGAATAGTTCCGGCTTGGGAATGCTTATCGGAGGGCTTACATCGGTTAAAAAATCAAACGGATCTTTTAAGCTGGCACGCGTAACCGACAAAATCGAAAGCCTTTTGATAATTACAAAACTGATCACGATTTTTGAATCTTACGATTCTGTTGAAGCTGCAATTGAAAGCTTCGCAAAAGCATAGTAACTTTACTTTCCGAGTGTTTTATTAGAATAAGCTTATTTAAATAAATTATTGTCGAAAACTCCGGAATGCCCTGATTTTATCAGGAAGGTAATTCGGAGTTTTATTTTGTTTAATCAGTGAAATTAGGGAGATAGATGAGTGTAACAATTCTTGTGGGAAGCCAATGGGGTGATGAGGGAAAGGGCAAAATTGTCGATATTTTAAGTGAAAATGTAGATATTGTAGTCAGATATCAAGGAGGTGCCAATGCCGGCCATACGGTTAAAATCGGCGATGACCAGTATGTACTTCATCTGATCCCTTCAGGAATTTTAAGGGAAAATGTAATATGCGTAATCGGGAACGGCGTAGTGATAGATCCAAATGCACTGCTTGATGAAATTGCACTCCTCGAAAGTCATAAAATAAAAGTGGATGGAAGACTCTTTATCAGCCAGAATGCTCACCTTATAATGCCTTATCATAAGCTTCTGGACTCAATAAATGAAAGCGGCGATAATAAAATCGGAACAACCGGAAGAGGCATAGGTCCTTGTTATATTGATAAGTATGCCCGGAAAGGAATTAAAATAGTAGACTTGTTGAATAAGAAAGCCCTTGAGATTAAAATCAGAAAGAATCTCGAAGAAAAAAATAATCTTCTGAAAAAAGTTTATGGGCATGAAGAGCTTAATGTAGAAGATATAATCAGGCAGTATTTGGAGTTCGATAAAACAATCGATAAATATATCAAAGATATTCCTTCATTCCTGAATCACTCGATTGAAGAAGGAAAATCCATACTTCTGGAGGGCGCCCAAGGCTCTCTCCTTGACGTAGATCATGGCACATATCCCTTTGTAACTTCATCTAGCCCGACTGCCGGCGGTGCATGCACAGGTTCCGGCGTACCGCCGAATAAAATAGACAGGGTAGTCGGCATAGTTAAAGCTTATACTACAAGGGTCGGCAATGGACCATTTCCTACCGAGCTGGTTAATGAAGAAGGAGAAAAATTAAGAAATATCGGTGCAGAGTTCGGAGCTACTACCGGCCGCCCGAGAAGATGCGGCTGGTTCGATGCTTTTCTGGTCCGCTATTCGGCAATGATAAACGGTATCGATTATGTCGCTGTAACTAAGCTGGATGTATTGAGCAGCTTTAAAGAGATAAAGGTCTGCGTGGGATATGAAATAGACGGCAGGCTGCTGAAGATTTTCCCGACTGATTCCGAAAGGCTCGACCTAGTAAATCCTGTCTACGAAACTATTCCCGGCTGGAATGTAGATATTTCGGAATGCAGAAGCTATAGTGAACTTCCGGAGAATACAAAAGATTATTTGAAGTTTATTTCCGATCAGGCAGGAATAAAAATAAAGATCATATCCGTAGGGGCAAAGCGCCAACAAACTTTTATGATTTAATGATTAAAAAATTAATTTTATTTTTTTTCATACTAATCTTACTTTTTCTTCCGCCTCTTTTAAGAAATCAACAGCAAGTAAATTTAACAATAGTCTTTCCGAAAGATGATACGCAGATTCAAATCTCGGGAAAACCTGTGTACCTAATAGGCTTAATAAATCCTCCTGACGCGGAATTAAAAATAAATAATAATAAAGCAGAAGTAGATAATGACGGGGCATTTATTGCCTATACCGATATAGTTCTCTTTAAGGATAATGATACAACAAAGGGAAAGTTCATTTTTGATATCTTTACCTCTGAGAATACCGAGAGAATAGAAAAAATATATAGTGTTCTTCCTAAAGCTGTAACGTCCCGCTTAGACACTTTGGAAGTTGATAAAAGCTGGACGGTTAAACCTTCGGTCGATAGAGCAATACAAACCGGAGAATATGTCGAAGTTGAAGTTAAAGCCTCACCGGGAGCAAATGCATTTTTTACGATTAAAGATTATAAAGAAAAATTTAAGCTTACGGAGAATAAAATAATTGATACCTATTATTGGGCCGACGCTATTTTTGGAGAAGGTTTTAAAGGGATAAATGATACAATAGAAGGAATTTACCGCGGAGGGTTCAGGCTGAATAAAAACCTGAACAAATCTGAGATTAAAATCACTCTGGAAAAAAAACCTTATAAAACAGTAAAAATAATTCCGGCGGGAAAAATCTCTGCCATGGAAACTACGGTTCCTAAAATTGTTGAAGTCAGGTG
>DATKLQ010000515.1:0-5553 GCA_035542335.1 Ignavibacteriaceae bacterium
TTGGTTCAATCTTTCTCTTACTCTTTCTCTTTCTCTTAATCTTTTTTTATCTTAATTATTTACTTTAATCTCTATATTTTATTTGATAATTTTTGTCATGGAAACTGAGACAGTTAAAACCCCTGAATTAGAAATAATCGAGGATACCGACGTAGATACCGGTACTTTAAACTGGGTAGTTCTATTTAATGACGATGAGCATACCTTTGATGAAGTAATTGTTCAATTAATTAAAGCTTTAAGCTGCAGTTTTGAAACGGCAAGAGATTATACTTTTGAAGTGCATGTAAAAGGGAAAGCAGTTGTGTTTAACGGAGTAATGAAAGATTGTTTAAGAGTATCTTCCATCCTCGAAGAAATTGCGTTAAATACGCAAATTCTTTCCTGAATTTTCATATAATCCCGGCTGATATTACTTTCGATTGCATTTATTTGTGCGGGATTCATGCTTATATTTAAAGGCTGTATTAAAAAAATTGTTGCCAAATGAAATCCAAAGTCAGAGAAGATATTAGAAATATCGCCATTATTGCCCATGTAGATCACGGCAAAACCACACTGGTAGACTATATGCTCAAACAGACGGGTGCATTCAGGGAAAACCAGCAGGTTGAAAAAAGAATAATGGATTCTAACGCTCTCGAAAAGGAGAGAGGGATCACAATACTTGCTAAGAATCTAAGCGTAACCTATAAAGGGATAAAAATTAATATAGTAGATACTCCTGGACATGCTGATTTCGGAGGGGAGGTTGAAAGAACTTTAAGAATGGTTGACGGTGTTCTCCTTCTGGTCGATGCGGCCGAAGGCCCGCTGCCGCAGACAAAGTTTGTTTTAAAAAAATCACTTGACCTCGGATTAAAACCCGTTGTAGTGGTAAATAAAATCGATAGGAAGGATGCCCGCCCAAATGAAGTTCTTGATGAGATATTCGATCTATTCGTGAGCCTGGGAGCATCCGAGGAGCAGCTTGATTTTCCTTTTGTTTATGCCGTAGCAAAAAAAGGAATAGCGAAAATTAATCTGGAGGATGAAAGTGATTCATTAACTCCTCTTTTCGAAATTATTATAAACCGGATCCCCGCCCCTCAGGCAAATGAGGAGCAGCCTTTCCAGATGCTTATCTCTGCAATTGATTACAATGATTACCTCGGAAGAATCGGTATTGGGAGAATATACGACGGCAAGATTAAAATGGGGGATAATATAATCCTCCTTTCAAAGAAATATAACTCTTCAAACAACGGTATTACAAAAGTTACCAGACTGTATTCATTTCAGAATATAAAAAGAGTCGAAGCTGAAGAATTATCTGCCGGAGATATCGGTGCCATTGCAGGAATTGAAGATATAGATATCGGAGATACAATCAGTGATCCGGCAAAACCCGAACCGCTCCCCTTTGTCGCAATAGATGAACCTACGATTTCGATGAACTTCATGGTGAACAATTCTCCTTTTGCCGGGCAGGAGGGAAAATATGTAACCACCAGAAATATCAGCGAACGTCTTTCAAGAGAGCTTAAGTCAAATGTAAGCCTGAACGTTGAGATGACCGACTCTCCTGATATATTTAAGGTCAGCGGGAGAGGTGAGCTGCATCTTGCCATACTTGTTGAAAATATGCGGCGCGAAGGTTATGAGCTGCAGCTGAGCAAACCCCAGGTAATAATGAAAAAGATTGACGATGTTTTGTCCGAGCCGACAGAACAAGTAATAATCGATGTACCGGAAGAACATGTTGGCATAGTTATCGAAAAGCTGGGAAAGCGAAAAGGGGAGATGAAGAATATGGTGAAATTTAATGAGAATACGCGCCTGGAATTTATTATTCCTGCAAGAGGGTTAATCGGGTACCGTTCGGAGTTTTTAACCGATACGAAGGGAACAGGAATTCTTCATCATATTTTTCATGGTTATGAACCTTATAAAGGAGATATTGTTCAGAGGCAAAGAGGGGCTTTAGTTGCTAAAGAGGGCGGAATCGCTTCTGCATATGCATTATGGAAACTTCAGGAACGTTCCGTATTTTTTATTGAACCGGGGACAAAGGTATATGAAGGAATGGTTGTAGGTGAAAATTCCAGGACAAACGACATGCATGTGAATGTTACAAAAACAAAGCAGCTTACAAATATGCGTGCCTCTGGAGCTGATGAAGCCATTAGGCTGGAGCCGGCGTCCATTTTAACCTTGGAGCAGGCAATTGAATGGATCAACGATGATGAATTTGTTGAAGTAACACCTCAAAGCATTAGGATGAGAAAAAAATATCTTACCGAAATGGACCGGAAAAACGCCCGGATCGCTTCCAAACAAAAAGAAACGGAAACCATCCAGCAATAATCCTACTTAATATCCTGATTTTGAGATAAATCATAGATAGATTAATCGCTTTTTATCCTAACCATTTTACTAGTATTTTGCCGAATTAATGAATTGTTAAAAGATACCCTTTATTTGGATATTGTTAATCAATGAAGCTGAATCCCAAAGGAATTTGGAAGTTTATAATAGAAGTAATTGAAAAATGGATCTCGGATAAAGCTGCAAAGCTTGGTGCATCGCTCTCGTTTTATACCATTTTTTCATTAGCACCGCTTCTGATTATTGCGATTGCACTTGCCGGCCTGATTTTTGGCCCGGATGCTGCCCGGGGTGAAATTGTCGGTCAAATAAAAGGGCTTATGGGCAGCGAAGGTGCTCAAGTTGTTCAAACAGCATTAAAAAACAGCAGCAACCAGGAATCCGGAATTATTTCACTGGTAATAAGCATGGCCACTCTGATAATAGGATCTACAGTTGTTTTTGTGGAACTGCAGGAATCTTTAAACATGATCTGGAAAGTGAAGCCGAAGCCGGGAAGGCATTTGATAAGAGGATTGCTTAAAGACCGGTTTCAATCTTTTGCACTGGTTGTAACAACAGGATTTTTGCTTCTCGTTTCACTCCTAATTAGTGCATTGCTTTCTGCTCTAAGCAATTATGTAAATGAAAAATTTGTCCCGGTACCTATTTTTATACTTGATATTTTGAACAATCTCTTTTCTCTTGCGGTTATATTTTTATTATTTGCTATGATTTATAAAATTCTGCCCGATGTCGATATTCATTGGAATGATGTCTGGATAGGAGCTTTAGTAACTGCCTTGCTTTTTGTAGCCGGGAAATATGTAATCGGCTTATATATAGGCAGCAGCTCCTTAAGCTCCACTTACGGAGCAGCAGGTTCCTTAGTGGTGCTGCTGCTGTGGGTTTATTACTCAGCCCAAATTTTATTCCTTGGAGCCGAATTTACTTATGTATTTGCAAATAAGTTCGGTTCAGGAATTAAACCGAGCAGCAAATTTATGAGGTATGAGATTGAACCATTTAATGCCGAAAAAAAAGTTAAAGAAGGTTAAAAATCTTTTTCGGCATCAATTCGATTTTATTAACCTCAAGAAGGGGAACGAAAATAATTAACTTAGCTTAGATCCGAGAGTTATACTTTTTTCAATGGATTGCCCTAAACCGTATTTCTTTATTATAATCAAAAAAAATTAAAGATATTTGAATTTTAAAAATGTTTGATACAAGACCTGCACAATCACCGAAAATCTTAATAGTGGAAGATGAGCAAATTGTTGCATTGGATATTGCAACAAACCTAAAATCTTTCGGCTATGAAATAGCCGGTGTGGCTACAACCGGTGAAAATGCACTTAAGCTGACTGTAGAAGAGAACCCCGATCTTATCTTGATGGATATTAAGCTTGACGGCAGCATGGATGGGATACAAACCGCAAAGAAGATTCAAACTGAACATAAAATCCCCGTCATATATCTCAGCGCCTATACCGATGAAAAAACCCTGATGAGAGCAAAATTAACCGAGCCTCACGGATTTTTATTGAAACCCTTCGAGAGAAAAGAATTGCGCGCATCAATAGAAACGGCATTGTATAAATACCGGACAGAAGAGCAGCTGCGTTCTTCAGAAGCGGAGCTCCAGGCATTATTTTCAGCAATGAATGATATTGTACTGGTATTTGATAATAAAGGGAAAATAGTTAAATCAAATACGGAAGCCTTTAATAAATCCGGGAAAAGCTTAATCGGAAGAAACATGTACCAGATATTTCCTCAAAAAGAAGCAGATAAACTTTTAGCACATATCGGAACAGCATTACATACCGGAGAAAATGTAAACGATGAGATAAAGCTGATGATTGAGAATGATGAAAAATGGTTTTCTGTATCGGTATCCAGGATGCATGATGATTTCATTCTTTGGGTCGCCAGGGAAATTACGCTAACAAAAAAAACCGAAAAAGCCTTAAGAGAAAGTGAGGAACGCTACCGCCACCTTGTTGAATATTCTCCCGATATCGTCGGCGTTCATAGGGATGGTATACTGCTCTTTATCAATCCGGCCGGAACAAGGATATTCGGCGTGGAGAATGCCGAGAAAATAATCGGAAAGCCTGTTTCCGAAATGGTTCATCCTAATTCCCGGAATGCTTTTTTAAAACAATTGAAAAGCACCGGGAGCAAAGAACAGCCTTCTTCTACCGAGATTAAAGTTACAAAGCTTGACGGCTCGGTAATTTATCTTGAAACGCTCGCAATTCCGGTTATTTATGAAGGTAATTACGCAACTCAGTTTGTTGCAAGGGATGATACTGCACATAAGACTGCCGAAAAAGAGAGAGAAAACTTGTTTAAACAGGTAAGTGAGACTCAGAAAAGACTTAAAATCCTGTCGAGGAGATTAATTGAAGTTCAGGAATCGGAAAGAAGAACTATTGCCAGGGAGCTGCATGATGAAATCGGCCAATCATTAACCGCAATCAAAATAAATCTCCAGTCTATGAAAGAGGGGGTTTTCGATGAAGCCGGGAGAAACCATTTCAGTGAAAGTATTGATTTGGTTGAGCACTCCCTCGACCAGGTACGGAATCTTTCGCTTGACCTCCGGCCTTCGATGCTGGATGACCTTGGATTGTTTCCCACTTTAAGGTGGTATTTAATCAGGCAGGCGGAAAGAAGCGGGATAAATGCGGTCATAAATGCCGAAAAATCCGAGCTTGAGGATCTTTCCCCGGAACTGGAGATAACCGTATATCGAATAAGCCAGGAAGCTATAACAAATATTATCAGGCATTCGGATGCAAAAAACCTAAGAGTCGATCTCTGGTTAAGTGATGATAATCTGCATTTGAAGATTAAAGATGACGGGAGAGGATTCGACGTAAAGAAAGCAAAAAAACTGGCGATAGGAGGTAAAAGCATCGGCATTCTCGGGATGCAGGAAAGAGTCGAACTATTGGGAGGTTCGATCGAAATCAGCTCAAGCTTTGAAGCCGGTACGGAAATTCATGCTGTTCTTCCGGTTAATATTTCCTCTCACAAGTACCAGAGATTTTTTAAGAAAAAGAATAGTTAAAATGATTAAAGTACTAATAGCCGATGACCACCTTCTTGTAAGAGCGGGAATTAAATCTCTCCTTGAAAAAATTAAAGAGGTAGAAGTAGCAGGAGAGGCTTCCAACGGCAGAGAAGCCCTGAAGC
>DATKLQ010000516.1:0-4345 GCA_035542335.1 Ignavibacteriaceae bacterium
TGTCAGAAGCGGTTATAGGAACATTAATTTTACATTGTTCTGCATCTGCACCTATTAGTGAGACTCCATTCTTCATATTTAATGTTTCACCGTAAGTTCCCGGTAAAACCTTTATCGTATCTCCGAAATAAGCTACATTTATTCCCTCCTGCAATGTTTTAAAAGGTCTATTGATTGAACCATCCCCGCCGGAAGTGCCGGTCGTCGAGACATAAATATTAACGCCGAAAGGTATGCTTGAAACTTCATTTGAATAATCACTTTCATTGTGACTTGAATCTAAAGCAGTAATCATATAGAAATATTTTTTATTTGTAATAACAGTTGTGTCTATAAAATTTAAAGTTCCTTTAGGAATATTAACATCCCAATCATAGATATTGCTCTGCATTCCCCTATAAAGTTTATATCCTAAAAAATCTAATTCATTATTTGGATGCCAGTTCAATATTACGCTTGAATGTGAAGGAGCTGCCGTTAAATTTGCAGGGGGTAACGGAGGGATCGAATCATAAGAACTATAATTGATGCTCACTGATTTAAGTATTGAGGTGTTGCCATCCGGCGAAGTAAAAAATGCTTTATATTGAATAAAACGATCTCCGTTATGGATGGAATTAATATCCTGGCCGGCATTGTTAGTATAAAAATCCGAAATATCATGGGGGCCGTGCCAGACTGAGTTATTGAGTTCTCCAAGAGTTTTCCCGGTTCTTATTTGGAATTTTATTTGGGATGCCGGACAATATAATTCATCCCAGAAAATTTTTTTAAAAGAACTCCCTGAGGGACTGGCATCAAAAACTGAAGAAACCATTTCCCCTGAAAAAGCAGGATCAAATTTCCATTGATTGACATAGGTAAGATACCGGCGGTTAGGTTCGTCCCAGCTGCGCCATGATATTCGCATTTGTTCATTGAGGTATTCAATATCCGGTTCATAATTAAAGAGAAATAAAGTATCGTTTAATCTTAAATTCTTCCCTATCGCCTCACCATTTTTATTAAACAATTGTCCATAAATATTCAGGCAGCCATTAATCTGTTCAGGCCTGGAATCTCTTTCGTCAACCCATACCACAAATAGTCTTAAATCAGGATCCAGCTCTAAATCAACACTGCCCTGCCATTTTTCCAAATAATCATTAACTATCATTGCGCTGCCGGCAGGAGAGCCGTCATAATTAAAGCGTCTTAAATATAAATCAATATCCCAGCTTGAATTCCCATTACCTCCCTCCCATGCTATCCAAAAACCTTTTTCATCCCCCACAGCCGCCGGTGAAATCTCCAAACTGGTCAAATCCTCAGGATTTAAATAAACGCTTTCTCCTATTTTATTACCGTTAATATCTCTTTTCTGAACATGGAGTTTGTATTCGGAACCAATTTTCTGAGTATAGAACAGCACGAAATTATGGTCTTTATTATCTGCTAAAACCGCAGCAGGATGTTCGTTATCAATTTCATTAATACGAAAAGAGGTTCCGGATTTTATGGAATCATTTACAAATACTTGGCCGTACCATACGTAAGAAACGTTCCAAATTACCAGAAATGTACCATCCTTCATCATTGAAACTTTACTTGAATAATTTTCATCAACCGGTTCAACATTTACCTGAATTGTTTTAGTTTTTTCGGCGCCGTCAGGTGCATATTTTTTTACGAATACATTACCCGCTTGAATCCATGTTTTCACAAAATTACCGGCACTGTCTTTTGAAATAAACCTGTGAATCCCGCTATTTATATAATCATCTAAAGTTTTTATGAAAGGATGAGGGAGTTGAACTTCACCGCCGGAATTATTTGCAACAATTAAGCTGTTAAGCTGATTGTCGGAAAAATCCTTGGCAGTTGTTTCGGTCCAGGTTTTAATATTGTTTTGAGAATAAATAATATTAGTTGGGAGAATAAATGCAATGAACAGTAAGAAAGGAGATAGGTTTTTCATATAACCCCCAGTTAAAATTTTTTTTGTACTAAAAAATTTTCATAAATACTTATTTGAGCAGCATTAATTTTCTTACAGCCGAATAATTTCCTGCACTAATTGAATAGAAATAAACGCCGCTAGCAAATTTTCCCGCATTCCATTCAGCTTCATATCTGCCGGGCTTTCGATAATCATTGATCAAGTTATTACTTATCTCCCAAGAATATCGTAAACTTTAATTAATACTTTACTTTCTTCTGGAATTTTATAGCGGATTTTTGTGGATGGGTTGAATGGATTGGGGTAATTCTGGCTCAATTTAAATTTAGCAGGAATTTCCGAATCATATTTTTCTATCTCTGTTAAACCGGTAAAGTAACCGACAACAAACGTATCGGGCAAAGTAATACCGCCGCTAGAAAGCCATTTGATTTTTTGCGGTTGACTTCCCTGTATACCTGCCTGGGCATGGAGAGGTTCAGTATCAATTAAGCATATAAAATAGAAGAATGAGATGAATATCAGAACTTTAGAAAAATATTTTTTCATTTTAATTCCTTTTCCGGAGGTAGGAGGCACGGGGAAATATAATGAATGGAGAAAAAGAATAGGCTAATCTCCCCAGGTTTTTAATTGCTTATTCTATAAACAACCCCAAATTTGTTAATAAATTTTAAGGAATTTCTCTAATAAAAGCAAGGAAGACTCCGTCCCAAATTAAAGTACTGATTAAAATATAAATCTTCATAATACCAGTATTTTCAAATAACTTTAATATTTTTTAGCTAATCTTTTAAATATTTAAACAATGACTGACCGGAAATCGATTTTAATAATTATCGAAGTATTTTTTTTTAATGCTTTAATTTATTCACAGCAAAGCAGCTTATCCAAAGGTGTCAATTGCTTATCTGAATTTATTTCCTCCGATTACTTTAAAAAAATCAAAAACAAAACTGATGATCTAAGCTTAGTCGATACAATTTACTTTAAATCGCTTGAATTTAACAAGGATGATATTTCCGAGGCTCTGCTTACTTTAACATTCGGTACGATTCCATATAAAGAAATCCCTATTCAAATTCCTTTGGTTAAATGTATAATTCATTTTCCCCTTATATCCGATAACGACTCAGTTTTTAATCTAAAGAATAGAAATCTTCCGAAAGATCTTTTATTTGATACCCCGGGGGATGAATTCGGAGATAAAGATAAGCTTGCTCATTTCTTCGGCAGCGCTTTCCTTTCATATAATTCCCGTTTCTTTGATTTCGGTACCGTATTTGGTTATTTTGTGGAAGTTTTTGAGGAAAGTTTTAAAGTCCAATCTTCTATTGATAATCGGGACCTGATGGTAAATAACCTTGGAAGGATTTTCGGAAAAATTCTTAGAAAAAACAATCGTGCTGCTCCCTCCGGCATGCTGCTTCTTAATTCACTATTTTATTTCCGTTACCCGTTATGAAAAGAGTACTAATCATTGACGACGAGAAAGAGATTTGCGAAAGCATTAAAATGATCCTTGAATATGAGGATTATGAGGTGGATTTCTCTACTTCAGCACCGGAGGGACTGGAGAGGTTCTTACTAAATTCTTATAATGCGCTTCTGCTCGATATCCAAATGCCCGAAATGAACGGTTTCGATCTTCTTAAGAAAGTTAAGGAGAACGGTTCCCCTGTTTCAGTTATTATAATATCGGCGCACGGAAGCGTGGAGAATGCAATAAAAGCAACTAAGCTCGGGGCATTTGATTTTATAGAAAAACCGGTTGACAGAGATAAGCTGCTTATCAGCGTGAGGAATGCCGTTGAGCAGTCGAAGCTGCTTTCGGAAAATGAGGAGATAAAAAGAACTTATATCGGAGAAGGAAGAATCTTAGGGAAAAGCAGGGCAATTATAAAGATCCTGGAATTGATTGAAAAAGTTGCTCCTCTTGATACTAGGATCCTGATAACCGGGGAAAACGGCACCGGGAAAGAGCTGGTGGCAAGGGCAATTCATAATAAAAGCAGCAGGAAAGACGGGCCTTTTATAGAAGTAAACTGTGCCGCTATTCCTAATGAGCTGATTGAATCGGAATTATTCGGGCATGAGAAAGGTTCATTCACCGGGGCAATGCAGCAGCGGATTGGGAAATTTGAGCTCGCAAATAGAGGAACAATATTTTTGGACGAAGTCGGTGATATGAGTCAGCAGGCCCAGGCAAAAGTATTAAGGGTGATAGAGGACAGCAAACTCGAAAGGGTCGGAGGTACCAAAAAAATTGAAGTCGATGTGAGAATAATTGCGGCAACCAATAAGAATCTTAAAGAAGAAATTGAAAAAAATAATTTCAGGGAAGATTTATATCATCGTTTAAATGTTATCCCTATACAGATTCCCGCATTAAAAGAGAGAACGGAA
>DATKLQ010000517.1:0-3007 GCA_035542335.1 Ignavibacteriaceae bacterium
CGGATAGAAAACATAAATTCAAAATCGTAGAAGTATTTAGTACCCGGCTCCTTTTCAATATTTAATTGAATATTTCTTAAAGATATTTCCGTTTTAATATTGCCGAACAGAAAACGCTGAATGTTTTCATAGCTTTCATAGCTGTTTACAATTCCTTTAAAGCCTGAATGAGCCCGGTGTACATTTGTCCAGAAAGGTTTCATCTCCTCTTTATAATGCCCGTCAGCGGGAACTTCTCCGGCTACAATATAAGCCCTGTCCTGCTTTACCAGTCCGTCGCTGAAATTCCCCGTAACTTCTTTAACTAAATTATAAGATTTATAATCGCTCCCGATTATGCATAGACATCTTTTAATAGGAAAACTGAATTTTGTATTCTGCGGACCGAGACTATTGATATCATACTTATAATTGCTGCCATTTTTCTCCTGCAGCATTAAATAAGATCTCATCCGGTCTTCTTTAAAAATATTTGCATCAAATGGATTAAGAGTATTTGTAATCAGGTCCTCCAGGAAATCGGGGATTTTACCAAGCTCGATACCTTTATGTGGAGTTCCCATTGTAACCAGCCTATGTATCCATCTTTTAGGATCCTGATTGTATTTATAAGGTAGCAAGTTCTGTATCAGAGTACGGCAAACCAATCCCCCCATTGAATGAGCTATAAGAATTACTTTATAATCCCCATCATCAGCACCTAGATCCACTCCTATTTCTTTCAGCTTCTGCGGAATTTTGCCGCAGACGAGCTCGTACAGATCCTGGGCATGCTCTTCAATGCTGCGGAGTTTTTCTGTTATATAATCCTGATCATAAAACCTGCAGACCCAGATGCTTCTTGAAGGATTCGAGTGGAAAAATTCCAAACCGCGGTTCACGGCATCGGCATAACCATAGTCCTTCATTTTCATAAAGCGGATTAATTGCCCTTCAAATACATCCGCTTCGAAGTATTTCGGCGGAGGCGCCTGCCGCTTTTCGACCGAAGTAGCAGAAAAACCGTAATAGGTATCGTTAAATGTTTCCTCCCGTTCCGAAGCGCGCATTGCATATCCGCGGACATAAACGATCGGGTAATAAGGTTTTTCTATTTTATATTTTTCAGGCATTCTAACTCCGAGTATTTAAAGAAATGATTTTATAAAAGACTATTATCTTTGATAAGAACAGATACAGATTTCCTCATTAGTTACTACCGCAAAATCTGATCGCCCTTCCGTCCATGCTCCTGCATCCAGGTAAATATTTTTTCCGCCGTTGAAGTTTGTGTCCAGGTACGGGTGATGTGTATGCCCTATTATGCTGATTTTGGCTTCCGGCTTATCGGGAATACTCTGAAGTCTTTTTATATAATAATCGAAATATTTTACGCCGAATTTTTCTTTATAGATTAATTCTGAAGGATAGCTGTAATCAGGGTCTTCGCCCGGTCTTACGCCGAAGGAATAATTATCATCTTTAGAGATTACATCAGCGCTTACTAAAATATTGGCAAACAGCTGGTTAATCTCTCGGATAGTTTTAAAGATCAGCTGACTTACTTCCCAGAACGATGCATTCGGATTTGAGAAATCATTCCATCTGTCATTAGTGAATCCATGCTCAATGTAAACCTTGCCTTCTTTAGCCGCAAAGACAAACCCGGGAAAATGCCGAAGTTCAAAATCATGATTGCCGTAGAGAAAATGAGTCCTGATTCCGTTCATAGTATTTATTATTTGATCATAATCAGGGTGCGACATTCTTATTTCAGTTCCAGTCGCATTTGCTCCCGGATGCAGCCCGGGGAATCTTTGTTCGTAGACGTCACCGATTTGATAAATGCGCAAAGTTTTGCCATCCAGCTCCATCTCTTCTTTTAGAGTCTCAAGGTGGCTTAATAAACCGAGCATTGCTTTTGCGCCGAATTTAAAATTATCGAGGTTGGAATTGTATAAATACATGTGCATATCGGGAATAACCACTAGAATATCGCAGCTGCCAAGAACAGGTCTCAATTCCTCGAGAATTAAAGAAGGATTTCCGCCGTTTGAAATAATATTGATTTTATTGTTATTGCGGATAAAGTCCTGAATAATCTTCATCATTACCTCCAGCTAAAAGAAGTTACCGGTTCATCGTTGAGCTCGAGCAGTTCAATCGGATAAATTTTATAATTGAGATCTTTCAGCATAAAAGTCTTCCCGTCGCTAAGGATGTTTAAAGTATACCAGTAAGATATTTTTCTCCAGGGATGATCCGTATAATGAATCTCGGAATAAAGATTTTTACTGCGGGGAATTTGGGGGAAGCTGTCTTTAATGCTTAGCACACGGGCTTTTCTTAAGGCTGAAACAGGAGATGAAAAAACAGTATCATCTAAAAAAACAAAAAGCGAATCACCTCCTGAAACATCGAGCCTGTAAAAGTCCGGGAACTGGTACCAGATTTTCAGCTTTCCTTTTTTAGTCTCATACTCGTCCATAAAAATTCTTATATCCGGATCCGAATAAATGCGCCCCCATCCTTCGGTTTCCTCCAGTTCTTGCTTGCTCCCCAGGCTTGCCACCGGAATTTTAGTCTTTTTCAGGTTCTCGGGCCACTCTTTAAAAATCTCTTCTGCTATATAGTAAGGCATTCCTGGAGTTAATTTTCCCTTCATTAAACTATCCAATAAAGATGTATTTCCCACCTGGTTTCTAAAAGAGGTAATATCTGGTTCATCGGCAAAAGGAACTGAAGTGCATGTTATGTGAACAAATGACTGGACAAGTATAATGCATGCAAAAATTATTTTATAATGCTTCATTCTAAATCTCTCCGCCAAAGAATGTGTAACAGGAAAAAATAAAAAGTAAAAGAAGCGAACAAAATAGGGGGATTGAAATGCTAATGTTTTCCGGTTAAAAAATAATTTAGAGTTATGATAAAGTCAATTTTGGAAAGGCTGAGGCAAAGGCGAAGGCTGAGGCAAAGGCTAAGGCTAAGGCGAAGGCTGAGGCGAAGGCTGAGGAAGACAAGTATG
>DATKLQ010000518.1:0-2591 GCA_035542335.1 Ignavibacteriaceae bacterium
AATGCATCGGCTTTTTTCTCCTTAACCAGCCCTGCCCCTATAACAATCGATGAATTCGGCTTCTGCCTGAGTGCCGTAACAGGGTTCTCTCCCATTTCAATTAATTGATCTGCATTTATTATATTATTTTCATTGAAAGAGAGCCGATTTGTTTTGAGCACATTCTTTATTTCGTCCTTCTTACCTACAAGAAACAGCTCAACATTTCCATTTTCACTTAAAGCCTGTACGGCTCCGAGCACGGTATTCTGAGGAGCAAAGTCACCTCCCATGGCATCGACAACTATCCTGCACTTTAAGTTGTTAGGATCGGAATTGTACATTAGAAGGTGAATAAATTAATTAAGTTTTTGGAATAAGCATAGATTTTTCATTGTAATAACCGCAGGAAGGGCATGCGCGGTGGGTTAGTTTCATTTCACCACAATGAGAACATACACCTAAGGTTGGTGCAGAAGCTTTATAATGAGTCCTTCTTTTATCCCTTCTGCTCTTGGACATTCTTCGCTTTGGATTTGGCATAATCTTTTTATTTCACTTTTTAATTATTTTTTGATTTTCAATTAAGTATTTCCGTCTTCCATCAATATCTTCCTTTTCACAATCGCACTCCCCTTGGTTTAAATCTTTTCCGCATTTATAGCATAAGCCTTTGCAATCCTCTTTACACAACTTTTTCATCGGTACAGCCAGCATCACATAATCATGCGCATCGTTTGTAAGATCAATTTTATCCGCATCCGCAGGGAGGTAAGTAACATCCGTTGACCCGTTATCTAGGGGCTGCCTGCCGAAAAGGTAAACCATTTTGTAGGCGGTTTTAATTACCGAATCGTAGCCGGTTGCACAACGATCGCAATTGAACCTTGCATTTAATTTCAATTCTCCGTTAAGGATAATCTGATTGTGTGCTTTTACGAGTTTTACACTAAATAAAAAATTTCCAAAGAACGGTTCATCAAGTCCTATATTTTCAATATTTTCATCAAACTTATATTCATGAACTCCTTCGCTGAGATTTGCAATCTTAATAATCATAGTATCTCCTCTTCAGAACATTCGAAAAAGGACACAAAATATAGATATTGATGATAAGATAATCAAATAAAATATCCATCTTCTAATCTTCTTTTTACGGAAAATAGATGTAAATTGATTAAAAAATCTGTTTCTAGCTACCAAAAGAAATTCTAAAATCTTAAGTTTGAGCTATCAGTAAATTGGAATAAAGATGCTCACGGTTCAAAATCTACGGAAAGAATTCAATAATGTTGTCGCAGTTGAGGATATATCGTTTAATATCGATGAAGGAAAGATTTTCGGGATTCTCGGGCCTAACGGGGCGGGAAAAACTACAACCCTCCGGACAATTCTCAATATAATTAAACCTACTTCAGGCACAATAAGCTTCGATTCAAAACCGATTACCGATGAATTCTTTAATCTTATCGGTTATTTACCGGAAGAAAAAGGATTATACAGAAAAAGCAAGGTAATTGATATTATTTTATATTTTGCCCAGTTGAAAAATATTCCAAAACCAAAGGCAAAGGAATCCGCAGATTACTGGCTGAAAAAAATGGAGATTCCCCATTATAAGAATAAAAGGATAGATGAGCTTTCAAAAGGAAATCAACAGAAAGTGCAGTTTATTACAGCCGTAATACATGAGCCGAAGCTTCTGATTCTGGATGAACCTTTCAGCGGATTCGATCCGATTAACCAGCAGATTCTAAAGGAGATGATCCTGAACTTTGTAGATTCCGGTAAAATAATTGTGCTGTCAACCCATCAAATGGAAACAGCAGAGAAATTATGCTCTGAGATCTTATTGATAAACAAAGGAAAGGAAGTCTGCAGCGGCTCAATTTCCCAGGTTAAAAAAAGATACGGTAAAAATCATATTAAAATCGAATTTGAGGGGGACGGATCATTTTTAAATTCACTCCCGTTTGTTAATCATATCGATAATTATAAGAATTATGCCGAAATAGAATTGAGTGAAACCACGGCCCCGCATGAATTTTTAAAAGAAGTAGTATACAAAATTAATATTACCCAGTTTTCGGTTATTGAACCGACGCTTAATCAAATTTTTATCGATGTTATTAAGCAAAGCAAAAATTAGATCTGCAGGAGATAAAAAATAACAGCTGTTTCATAATTTAAAATCGAAATGAATTTAAAAAAGAGTTTCGCGGTTGCGCGATGGGAGTATTTGGAAAAATTAAAAACAAAAACTTTTATCATTTCACTTTTTTTAACTCCATTAATATTGATAATATTCACCATCCTTCCTTCCATGCTTGCCGAGGAAGGAAAGGAGAATACCGAGTTTATCGGGTTTATAGATACAACAGGGATCTATCTTCCTCTAATGAGAGAAAGACTTGAGGAATTCAGGCTTCCCGACGGCCAGCCTAATTATATCCTCGTAAATTTTTCGGGGAAAAATAAAACTATTGAAGAGCTGAAATCGGCAGCGGACTCAAACGCAGTTGACGGAAGAGTAGAAGGATATCTCCTTATAGATCAAATCAACAATGATTCCCTTAAGGTGGAGTACAGGAGTAAATTATCTCCCGGGTTTG
>DATKLQ010000519.1:0-24722 GCA_035542335.1 Ignavibacteriaceae bacterium
CCGGGAAGCGAAAAATTATTTAACCGGGAATTTTGCGATGCAGCTTGAAGAACCTGAAACCATTGCCGATTTCGCGATAAATATTGAACGGTATAATCTTCCAAAGAATTATTATAAAGATTATTTAAAAAACCTCGACAAAGTTAATCCGGATGAAGTACAGACCGCCGCTAATAAATATATTAATCCTGAACATGCTAATTTATTGATTGTCGGGAAAGCAGACAGCATTGAAGAAAAGCTGCAGTCGGCAACCGGCATAAAAAAAATTAATTACTATAACAGGTTCGGAACTGAAGTAAATAAGATCGGCGAGGTGCCATTCGGTTTAACCGCATCAAAAATAATCGATGCCTATATTGATTCTATCGGCGGAAGAGAGAATATGCTGAAGGTTACCGACCGTACAACGGTTCTCAAGGGCAGATTAGAACAGGGCGGAATTGAAGTTCAGATGACTATTTACCAGAAAGCTCCCGATTATTATCTGCAGAAGACCGAAAGGGCCGGAGTAGAACAGAAAGTTATTTTTGACGGTGAAAAAGGCTATTTGCTGTACGGCGATGAAAAGACCGAGCTTAAAGGAGAGGAGCTTGAGAAACTTAAGTATAAAGCAACTTTTAGATTGGTGCTTAACCTGGACGCATACGGAGTGAAAGTTGATTTGCTGGGAACCGATGAAGTAAACGGGAAAAAAGCCTATAAGGTTGGAATGGTCTTTCCTTCCGGCGAAAAATGGATTCAGTACTATGATCCCGAAACAGGCTTAAAAGTGAAAGAAGAAAAACCCGTGAAGAGCGCGGAAAATGTTTATACTGAGGAATCAATCTTCAGCGATTACCGTGAAGTTAACGGTGTTAAGTATCCATTTAGAATTGAACAATCTTTAGGCAGCCAGAAATTTGTTTTTAGTGTCGACAGCATCAAGGTAAATACCGGTCTCAGTCAAAGAAATTTTACTGAATAATTCCGCCCAAGTTATTAATTTACCTAATAAATAGCAGGTGTATCATGATTACTAAAGAAGTGATTGATAATGCGTTATCTGCCCATGTACAATGGAAGAAGAAGCTTCAGGAGGTTTTGGATACGGGAAAATCTGAATTTAAAGTGAGCATAGTTAAAAAGGACGATCAATGCCAATTTGGCCAATGGCTCAAAAATTTGTCCGAGCAGGAAAAAAAATCTCCGGAATACGGCAGAGTGTCCGAGCTGCACGCTCAATTTCATCTTGCTGCAGCAGAAATTCTTGATCTGGCTCTCAAAGGGAAAAAAGAGGAAGCACAAAAAAAACTCCAGCTTGGTGGAGGTTATGGGCAGATTTCTGGGAAACTCGTGCTTGCTCTTCAAACCTGGAGAAATAAATTAATCTAATCGGCATTTTAAGGGAAACAACTTATGGAAATGAAAGCTTATCTAATTGAAACTTTCAAATTTAACAGCCAGATGAACAAAAAGGTTCTTGAAAAAATTCGTGAGCTCCCGGATAAATCGGAATGCATTAAATTTTTCAGCCATTTAATAAACTCTCAGAAAAAGTGGCTGGCTCGAATCGTTCAATATCCAAAGGATCCGGGACTTGACTGGTGGAAGCCTGAGTATGTATTGGATGACCTGGAAAGTGAATGGGATAAAAGTTTGAGTGAGTGGCTGGAATTTATTAAGAGTAAAAAAGAAGTGCAGCTTTTTGAAGAAGTAAAGTTTATTGGATATGACAGGGGTCAATGGACTTCTCCGTTAAAAGATATTGCACTGCAGCTTAATTACCATTCAATCCATCACCGTGCGCAAATCCAGATGCTTATCAGGAAACAAGGATTTGAGCCTGATTTTGTAGACTATATCGGAACGGTATATCGGAAAATAAAATAATTAAAATTGCCTTTTTAGAATATTACCTTTTATAATTGATTTTTAATTAAATGACTGCTCCTTTTGGATTGCCCCGGCATTAAAAATCTTATGTGAGGCAGAGCATTTTTTATTGAAATTTTAACCTTCCTTTCCAATTAAGACATATATTTAACTCCCTCAAAACATTTAATGAAGCAATGGTTGAACTCCGCAAACTTGCAGCAATTATGTTTACCGACATGGTTGGCTACAGCGCTCTTACACAAAAAAATGAAAAGCTTGCCTTGGAATTACTTGATGAGCATAGGAGATTGGTTCGGCCTGTTTTTGTAAAATATAACGGAAGGGAAATTGAAACTGCCGGCGATTCTTTCTTTGTAGAATTTAACAGCGCTCTGGAAGCAGTTCATTGCGCGGTTGAAATGCAAAACATGCTGAACGAAAGAAATAATTCCGTTGGCCCGGATCGGATTATTAAGCTGCGTATAGGGCTGCATCTTGGAGATGTGGTTTACATGGATAAGCATGTTCATGGAGACGGAGTTAATATCGCTGCACGTATTGAACCATTAGCCAAGCCCGGCGGAATTTCTATATCCGAGGACATTGCACGTCAAATACAAAATAAAATCGAACTTCCTGTTGCAAAAATCGGTAAAAGCGAATTGAAAAATATTCGGCTTCCAATGGATTTATATAGAATTATTATGCCCTGGGAAAAGAAACATCTCCTTTCTGAGCGGCTGAAGTTCATCATTTCCCGAAGAAGAAATAAAGTTCTTGGATTTGTAACCTTATTGATATTTTCAGCAATTGTCTTTTATTATTTAATTTCTTTAATATCTCCTTCAAGCGATAGAAATTCGATTGCCGTCCTGCCGTTTATAAATCTCAATCAGGACAGGGAGAATGAATTTTTCAGTGATGGTATTACCGAGGATATAATTACGCAGCTATCAAAAATAAGCAAGCTGAAAATTATATCACGTACGTCAGTCATGCAGTACAAAAAATCATTAAAAGATCTCAGGGAAGTTGGCGAGGAGCTTAATGTATCCAATATTTTAGAAGGCAGCGTTCGGCGAGCCGGTAACAACATCAGAATTGTAGCACAGCTTATAGATGCAAAAAATAATGATCAGCTTTGGTCTGATTCGTATGATAAACAAATAACCGAAATTTTTTCTATCCAGAGCGATGTTGCTCTTAAAATTGCCCAATCATTAAAAGCAAAATTATCTCCTGCTGAAAAAGACAGACTGGAAATGAAGCCGACTGATAATCTTGAAGCTTATGAGCTTTATTTAAAAGGAAGATATTATTGGAATCAGAGGATGCCTGATCAATTAAAAATAGGTATTGATTACTTCAATCAAGCTTTGGAGAGAGATTCTAATTACGCACTTGTATATGCCGGGCTGGCTGACTCTTATATAATCCAGGGGGACTACAATATTTTGCCTCCGAAGACAACGTATCCGCAGGCCATCTGGGCAGCAACTAAAGCGTTGGAAATCAATAGTCAATTGGCCGAAGCACACACTTCTTTTGCCGTTGCATTAATGCATTATAAATGGGATTGGGTGAATGCCGAGACCGAATTTAAGCGAGCTATCGAACTTAATCCGAATTGCTCCCTTGCGTATGCATGGTATGCTTTATTTTTAACTGTTAGAGGAAGATTTAATGAGGCATTTTTGATACGTAAAAAAGCCTTTGATCTGGATCCCCTTTCTGCATCGATAAGTTCTGATGCCGGGCTTACACTTTACTTTTCACGCAAGTATGATGAATCGATCAGGCAGTTCCAAAAAACGCTTGAAGAAGATCCGAACTTCGTCCTAGCATACATCCCGCTCGGGGCAGCATATACCCAAAAAAAAATGTATAAAGAGGCTATTCGGGCATATAAAAAAGTGAGCAGTGCATATACTCTATTAACTGGTGAAACGCACCCAATCCCCATCGCGGCAATTGCATACGTATATGCGGTTTCAGGGAGAAAAAATGAATCGATTGATTTGCTAGCAGTGCTTCTGGATATCGCTAAAAATGAATATGTTTCACCATATTGGATCGCAGTAATTTATACGGGTCTCGGAAAGAAAGATGAAGCCCTTGCATGGCTCGAAAAGGGATATACCGAACATGATGGATTGTTAATTTTTCTTAATGTAGATCCGATATTTGATTCTCTCCGGAAAGATTCTAAGTTCATATCCTTGCTTAAAAAACTCGGATTTAAAGCGGATATTTAATTCTTGTGATCCGTTTTTCTATCATTTGAAAGATTTTTCAGGGCCTAAGTTGAACGGCGCAAATGCGGGTTTTAATTCAGCGGATGGCAGCTCCTCTTTATAGTGGATATTTTCTAAAAATAATCCTGAAGGAGGTGCCGTATATTTTGCCGGCTCATTGGATTTTGTAATTAGAAAAATCTTCAAATCAGCTTCAGTCAGACTGCCTCTTCCGATCTCAACCAGGACGCCTACCATTCTCCTCACCATTTTCCATAAAAAGTGTGAGCCTGTTACCCTTATTAAAATTAAATATCCTTCTTCTTTCATACCGATATCGGTTATTAATGCTTTGGTAGATTTTTCTTCTTCATGCCGATCGGCGAATGATCTGAAATCATGCATGCCCATAAAAAGTTTTGAAGCTGAATCCATTTTTTTAAAATCCAGCTTATCTTTTATCCACCAGACATAATTCTTTCCGAACGCAGTCCTTCTTCTGCAAATCTGGTAAATGTAGCTTCGAGAGACTGCATCATGCCGGGCATGAAATTTAGGATGAGCTTTTTCAACTTCAAGGATATTGATGTCGTGAGGCAGCTCGTCATTCAGCTTCATCTTAATAATTTCAGGTGCTAAAGTTGTTTTTACTTCGAGATGTGCAATCTGGCAGATTGCATGCACTCCGCTGTCTGTTCTTCCCGATCCCTGGATGTCTGCAGCTGAACCTTTAAAGATCTTTTCACAGGCTTTCAGCAGAATCCCCTGGATGGTTTTTGCATTTTCCTGCCTTTGCCAGCCGCTGTAGCGCGTGCCTTCATATTCTATAAATAATTTAAACCGGCTCATAAATACATACTATTCTTAAGTTGATTTCATTAAGCAATGGCTATATCCAATTTATTTTATTTCCTTTTTCAAGGGTTTTAAATTCTAAATCCCCCGTGATTAAAATTGCCTTCTTCTCTTTTGCTAATGCTGCGGCAAAGGCGTCCGCGTATGATATTTTGTCAAATGCTTTAAAAGCAGCAGCCTGAAGCGTTAGTTCCTTATTTGCTTCAACAATTGTTATCGGATACTGCGCAAATGTATTTTTATAAAGCTCTGCTCTTTCCTTTCCTCCTTCCCGCAATGCTATATAGTACATTTGACCCCAATTAATTACCGATAAAAATAATTCCGCTTCATCTTCCGAAGCTTTCTTTAAAATATCACCGACTTCATCAACTCCTCATTCTTTTTCCGCATATGCCAGTAAAGAGTAACTATCTAAGACATATTGCTTCATAGTTCACGTTCCTTCTTTTTCTCTTCCATTAGTGCTTTTAACAGCTTTCCGCCGGTTCCAAGGAATCCTTTATTTGCTTCTATTAATTCGGGCGTAATAGGAATAATTTTTATTCCGTCTTTTTCATCATAAAAATTAACCCTCGTTCCAGGCTTTATTCCATATTTCCTGCGGAGCTTCGAAGGTATAACCAATTGCCCTTTCGATGTTACATAACCAACTTCCATTTCCAACTCCTAATTATATTTATGGAACTTATCTTAAAAGTAGAAAAATAATTATGTAAGTCAATATTATAAAGTTAGACATAATGTATTTTAGTCTCAAAAATATGAAAGAATTCTTGATATCTTTATTGATGAAAAATTTAAAACTAGCTGCGGCACAGTCTGCTTCGATTAAAGGCGATCTTCATAAAAATATAATAAACCACCTGAGATTTGCCGAAGCAGCAAAATTATATAATGCTGATTTCATTCTATTTCCCGAATTATCACTCACGGGCTATGAGCCTGATCTTGCTGAAAATTTAGCTTTATACCCGGACGATAGAAAATTAAAACCTTTGGCTGACTTTGCGTCCGCTAACAGAATAATTATAGCTGCCGGCGCTCCGTTAAAAGGTTCGGATAACCGGATAAATATAGGACTGCTTTGTTTTATGCCTGACGGGGAGATAAAAATTCATACAAAGGAATATCTGCATCCCGGAGAAGAAAAATATTTTGCTCCGGGAACGATTAAATGCGCCATTGATCTCAATAATGAAATAATTGCCTTGGCCGTTTGCGCCGATACATCGCATCCGGAACATTCAGAGGAAGCGGCCGGAAAGGGTGCTTCAATTTATGCCGTAAGTGCTTTATGTAGCGAAAAAGGATATATCGGTGATACTGAGTTTTTAAATGAGTATTCCGGCAAATATGGTTTCCTTGTGCTTCTCTCAAACCATAGCATGAAGACAGGAGGATGGGTACCCTGCGGAAGGAGCGGATTTTGGCACAAAGGCAAACTTTTAAAATCAATGCCCGGAAATGCCCAGGGGATAGTGATTGCTGAAAAAATAAGTGAGCATTGGACTTGTGAAATAATTTACCTCTAATTAATAATTAACTGTCAATTAACAATTAACAATAATTGTACATTGTTAATTTCAGCTTGATTGTAAACAACCTCCGTTTTAATTATTTTTTATCGCTTCTTTAAAAGGAATTAAAGCATGATTTACAGTATGACCGGGTACGGCAAAGGTGCTGCCGAAGCTGACGGTATTTCCGCAGAAGTTGAAGTGAAAAGCATCAATAGCAGGTACCTGGATATTTTCATGAAGCTGCCTCAATCTTTATTAAGCAAAGATTATGAACTCCGGGAATTGATTAAATCCAAAATCAAAAGAGGAAAAATTTCTGTTTTCAGTTTAGTAAAAAAAACCGGACAAATGGGAGATATACCTGTAATAGATAAAGGAAAGTTAAAAGAACTAATTGGCTTTATTAAAGAATTGAAAAAAAGCGCGAAAATAAATGAAAAAATTAAGCTCGACCACCTTCTTAATTTGAAAGATATATTTCTTGCTGCAGAGGAAGTATCATCTGATATTGAATTTGAATTGATAAAAAAAGCCCTGGATGCTGCACTTGATGAATTGCTGACAATGAAGAAAAATGAAGGAGGTCAGTTGGCTAGAGATCTGAAGCAGAGAGTAAAAACTATTGAAGATAAACTGAACGGGATTGAACGGGAATCTTCAGAAAGCGTTAAGGAATATTTTGAGAAGTTTAAAGAGAAAGCAAAAGCTCTCGTAAAGGATATCACTCCATACTCTGACCGCCTGGAGCTTGAATTGGCTTTGCTCGCGGAAAAGTCGGAGATAACCGAGGAATGCGTGAGATTAAGAAGCCATATTAAATTTTTCATGGAGAGCCTGACAAAAGAGGATGATCCCGGACGGAAATTAAATTTCCTTTGCCAGGAAATGAACCGCGAAGTAAATACAATTTCCGCTAAAACTTTATCTACTTTCATTACACATAGTACCGTCGTTATTAAAGAGGAGATAGAGAAAATGAGAGAGCAGATTCAAAATATCGAGTGATCCTTGAATAAAAAGGGAGCAATAATTGTAATATCCGCTCCTAGCGGGACGGGGAAAACAACAATCATTAAAAATATATTGAAGGATTTTCCCTCGCTGGTATTTTCTGTTTCGGCAACCACCAGAAGGAAAAGAGACAATGAAGCAGACGGCATCGATTATTTTTTCCTGAGCGATGAGGAATTCAAAAAGAAAATTGATCGAAATGAGTTTATTGAATGGGAGGAAGTTTATGGTTACCGCTACGGTACGCTTAAAAGCTTCATTGAAGAGAATATCTCAAAGGGAAAACCGGTCATTTTAGAGCTCGAGGTAAAAGGTGCCTTATCAATAAAAAAAATATATAAAGATGCGTTTTTAATCTTTATTTCGCCTCCCAATTTTGAAGAATTGGTAAATAGATTGAAAAAGAGGCAGACTGAGAGCTATGAGGAACTTAACAAACGGATAGAGAGAGCTAAAATGGAATTGAGTATGATGAATAAATTTGATTATTTTGTGGAGAATAAAGATTTGAGTAAGGCCGTCTCGGAAGTAAAAAGTTTAATTAAAAATATAATAAAGGAGTAATAGTATAAATGGAAGTCAAACCGGTTGATTTAAGAGAGCTTGATAAGCAGGCTTCAAATGTGTATGAAGCGGTAATTGTAACTGCAAAGAGAGCCCGGCAGATTAATGATGAAAACAAAATCGAATATAATGCATTGTTAAGCACAATTCCTGTTACCGGAACCGATGACGACAGCGAGGATATTGAAAATCCTGCGCAGTCAAAAATATCCCTGGATTTTGAACTGAAGCAGAAGCCTCATATCCAGGCGCTCCATGAGCTTCTGGATGGACAAATTGAATATGAGTTTAAGGAAAAATAAGCCTTATTAGTCCTGTTCTGTTTATAATCCCGGCAAAACCGGGATTTTTTTTTGTATATTTCCTCAAGTAAAACTTCTTCATATAAATTAAAATGATTAAAGATCCTCTTTCAGGAAAGAAAATCATTCTCGGGGTAACGGGCTGTATAGCGGCCTATAAAGCCTGTTATTTAACACGGGAATTGATCAAGCGCGGAGCCGAAGTTAGGGTGTTAATGACTCCCTCGGCTGCAGAATTTGTACAGCCTTTGACTTTTGCTTCTTTATCAAAAAATAAAGTAATTATTAATATTTTCCCCGGATCGCAAAAAGACGGCTGCGATTCCGGAACCTGGCATATAGATTATGCTGTATGGGCTGACTTAATTTTAATTGCACCTTGTACAATAAATACTCTTGCCAAAATTGCCAACGGCTTTGCAGATAATGCTTTAACCACAGTTGTCTCTGCTGCACGGACCCCTGTTATCATTTCACCCGCTGCGGATGTTGATATGTATGAGAATAAGATAACACAGGGAAACATAAATAAATTAAAAGAGCTTGGATATTTTATTCTCCTTGCGGAAGAAGGAGACCTGGCAAGCGGACTTTCCGGGAAGGGCAGGCTTCCGGAAGCTGAAAAAATTATTGATGCGGCTGAGCTGGTGCTTTCAGGATATACAGTTGATCTTCAGGATAAAAAAATATTGGTTACCGCCGGTCCAACTTATGAAGATATTGATCCCGTGAGATTTATCGGAAACCGTTCCTCGGGAAAAATGGGTTATGAACTGGCAAAAGCAGCATTTTTACGGGGAGCTTCGGTTACTTTAATTTCAGGTCCTTCACATGAAATTATTTACCCGGAAATAAAACTAATTAAATTAAGATCTGCTGAGGAGATGCAGAAAGCCGTTAAAAATGAAATGAAGACGAATGATATTTTAATTATGTCCGCAGCGATTGCGGATTACAGGCCCGCTCAAAAAGTAAATCAAAAGATTAAGAAAGCGGAAAAATTATCTGAGATAAAGGTGATCGAAAATCCTGATATCTTAGGTTCAATAAATAAAGATTCCGAAAGGAGAACAAACGGGAGAAAAATTATCGGCTTTGCCCTGGAAACCGATAATGTTGAAAAAAATGCCGAGAAAAAACTAAAAGAGAAAAACCTGGATATGATTATCCTTAATTCTTTAAAAGATAAATCTTCCGGATTTGAATTCGATACAAATAAAATAACAATTATTAATAGAGAAGGTAAGAAATTAAATCTGCCTCTGCAGTCTAAATTCCAGGCTGCTAATAAAATATTGAGTGAAATTTTAAAAATTTAAGAAAGCAGAAATAATATTATTATTATAATTTTTTTCATATAATCTCCTCTTTCAATTTATTTCTTAAAATGAAAAAAGAATTTAAAAAACA
Source organism: Ignavibacteriaceae bacterium (assembly GCA_035542335.1). Lineage (GTDB taxonomy): Bacteria > Bacteroidota > Ignavibacteria > Ignavibacteriales > Ignavibacteriaceae > DATKLQ01. The sequence continues at coordinate 9,757 of DATKLQ010000519.1, forward strand.
AATAACCGAAGCATTAATCGATCAAAAAGAAATTTTCGGGGACGATCTATTCACTGAATCTCTAAAAAAAACTAATTCTAAGGCAAAAATAATAGTTGATAAAAAAGAAATATTTGAAATCGAAATAATAAAGAAGAAACAAGCAGCAGAAGAAGCCGACACTTTTTTTGAAGATGAAAATGATGCATGGGAAAAAGCATCTACGCTTGACGAACTGGAATCTTTAATCAAAAATTGCAGCAAATGCCCTCTATGGGAAAGCCGGACAAACTTTGTTTTTGGAACAGGAGATCCTAAGGCAAAAATTATGTGCATCGGTGAAGGACCCGGAGCCGAAGAAGATAAACAGGGAAAACCATTCGTGGGCAGGGCAGGCCAGCTGCTTACCGATATTTTAAAAGCTATAAAATTTACAAGGGAAGAAGTTTATATAGCAAATGTTTTAAAAAGCCGTCCCCCGGGTAATAGAACTCCGCTTCCTCAGGAAATGGAAATGTGCATGCCTTATTTACTAAAGCAAATTGAGTTGATTAAACCGAAATTAATTCTTTGTCTGGGTTTAACCGCCGCACAGGCTTTATTGAGGAAAAAAGAATCAATGGGGAACCTGAGGGGGAAGTTATTTGAGTTTAACGGATCGAAAGTAATGGTTACTTATCATCCGGCTGCTTTACTGAGAAATCCTAATCTTAAAAAAGACTGCTGGGAAGATGTGAAAAAATTCAGAAAATTGTACGATGAGATGAATTAAAGTTCAGGTATAAAAAGTTAAATCTGGATCAATTCCATCTTTATCAAAATTCCTAATTCATTCAATTCTTCCGCTAAAATAAAATTTTCTCTCTCGAATCAGATTATGCTGCGATTAAATTAGTCTTTCGGGATTTTGAATAACTAATAGTTTTTATAAATCATTTATGGAAGGAAGACTATTAAAAATTTGATAAGCCGGTAAAAATTCAAATAATAAAATCCGATTTTTTTAGATATTGAACCTGAAATGAGAAGCAAATAATAGATGGAAGTTGGCATATTTTTGCTGGTATATCAAAAGACTTTTATTTATCAGTTTGTGCCTTAAATTAAAATGTGGATAAAACAATGTATAGTTTAATAAAAGTATGTGTGTCCTATTTTCTCATTAATTATAGCTCTCTCATCTTTGCCCAAAATTTCTTTTACACTTTTGAAAACAGTATGGAAGGCTGGTTAATATGTGCAGCCGATACCGGGTTGAACGGCGGTACCATAACCTGGAAAATAGAACCATCCTCCGAGCAATCAGCTGATTCAGAGTATTCTGCCAAATATTATATCGAAAACCTGAATGATGCGGGGAAAATATGGATAACTAAAAGTTTTTCTGTACTTTCCTCAAAATCCTACCTGGTAACAATTCATTATAGATTTGCTTCAAGCGATTTCGGCACCATAAACAATTTTAGAATTATTACCGGAGTACATTCATTTTTGCCAAAAAACGGAAGTGAATTAACATACCAGGGCGAAACATTTAATGGATGTGAAAGCGATTGCGGGTTTCGCTGGCTGGATAAAAACTTCGGGTTCAGAATTGAAAATGCTGCAGACTCTGTCTGGGTTGCTGTTGGAGTTTGGGGTACCTGGGAAACAGCCCGAACCTACTACATCGATAGTTTAACCGTATCGATAGAGCGCATTCTTTCGGCGGATCTAGATGAAAATTTAAAGATATATTTTAATCTGCATCAGAACTACCCTAATCCGTTCAATCCTTCCACAAAAATCAAATTTTCTCTAGCTGAAGCTGGTTTTACTACTTTGAAGATATATAATATTCTCGGTCTTGAAATTACCTCGCTTGTTAATTCTTTTAAATCGGCAGGTAATTATGAAATTATTTTCGATGCCTTAGGCCTTCCGGGCGGAATTTACTTCTGCAAATTAAACCAGCAAAATTATTCTAAAATAAGAAAGATGGTATTGCTGAGGTAAGAGATCTTCGGGAATTTAATTTGCAGTAGTCTTTTCCTTTAAAAAAAATCTTCACTTAAAATGATCTAAGATCTCGAATCGATTGATTAATTTTGCATTAAAACAAACATTCCTATCAGTAATTACTAAAAATAATTTTTTTATATTTATAATAAACAAAGCTTCTTAGTTATCCATTAAAAGCTTGTTGTTAATTCAAATTTTAGTTCATATTTTTCTTAAAGCAAAGTGAATAAAAATCCTGTTCATAACTTGTGGATAACAAGGGCGGTGTGAAAAGGTTCCACAATATTATCTTCCTAAATCTTATAGTTTTTAAATAATTATGGCAAAAAAGGCAAATAAAGGCTCAATTAACGTAATTCCGGCCGATGTTAAACCCCCCTCGGCCCCGGAAATTGAGGCAGCGGTCTTGGGCGCAATGTTGATAGAAAAAGAAGCCGTTCCCAAAGCTTTAGAATTGTTGACAAGTTCAAGCTTTTATTTAAAAGAGCATAAATTAATATATGAAGCTATGGTTTCCCTGTTTCAATCGGGAGAACCAATTGATACGGTTACTTTATATGAAGAGCTGAAAAAAAGAGAGCAGCTTGATGAGGTTGGAGGCGCTTTGTATTTAAGCAAGCTTTCTCAGAATATCTCATCGGCAGCCAATATTGAATATCATGCAAAGATAATTCTGGAAAAAGAAATTTTGAGAGGATTAATTGCCAGCTCGCATGAGATAGCTGCATCTGCGTACCAGGGAACCGATGATGCATTTGATATATTGGATAATGCGGAAAGAAGCATTTTTGAGATTACCGAAAAGCATCTTAAAAAAACTTTCACCGGGATGGATCGCGCTGTCCGCGATGCATTGGAATATATAGAAGCGATTCACTCAAAAACCAACCAGAAATTTTCTGTCCCGACAGGTTTTTATGAATTGGATGACATGCTGGGAGGATTTCAAAAATCGGATCTCATAATTGTTGCAGCCAGGCCCTCCATGGGAAAAACAGCTTTCGCATTAACCGTTGCCCGCAATGCTGCCGTCGAACATAAAGTGCCGGTCGGTATTTTTAGCCTGGAAATGTCTACCATGCAGCTTGTTATAAGAATGCTGTGTGCGGAAGGAAGATTAAATGCTCACCTCGTAAGAACAGGAAAGCTTCCGCATGAGGAGGGAGTAAAGCTCAGCCGCAATGCCCATAAGCTTATTGAATCGCCTCTTTATATCGATGATACTCCTGCTCAAACTGTTTTGGAAATCAGGGCAAAATCCAGAAGATTAAAAGCCGAAAAAAATATAGGCATGATTGTCATTGATTATCTTCAGCTTATGCAGGGCCCTGCAAATTCCGAAAGCCGCGAAAGGGAAATATCGCATATCTCGAGATCTTTAAAATCTCTTGCTAAAGAATTGAACATTCCTGTAATCGCTTTAGCTCAGCTTAACCGAGCGGTAGAAACTAGAACTGATAAACGTCCACAACTATCTGATTTGAGAGAATCGGGAAGTATTGAGCAAGATGCCGATGTAGTTGTATTCTTGAACAGGCCTGAAATGTACAATATAAAAACTTTTCAGGATGATCAAAGCTCAACGGAAGGAGTTGCTGAAATAATCGTCGGAAAGCAGAGAAACGGACCGACCGGAGAAATCAGGTTGGCCTTCATAAAAGATTATGCACGGTTTGAAAATCTGGCTCACAGCAGACAGATTGAAGAGTATTCTTCCGTTGAATCGGATGAAGATATTATATAGATGGAAGATGGATGATGGAAAATGGAAAATGGAAAGGAGGAGGATTTTTTAAATTTTTAAAAAGCTTCTGTTTATCTTTTTTTATCTTAATTTCTTCAGCAGCCTTTCCTCAAATTTATACCGAAAAAGATTCTGAAACTTGTATATCCAAATTTCAGCTGGCAGTTCAGAAAAGCCTTTCACAAAAACCAATTGGTGAGATAATTACCGAAATAGGAAAAAGTTTTATAGGAACAAATTATCGAGCATCGACTCTTGAAAAAGAGGGAGATGAACAGCTTGTCATAAATTTTTCCGGTTTGGATTGTACAACTTTCCTCGAAACTTCGCTTGCACTTGCAAGATGTGTTAAGTCGGGAAAAACGTCATTTGAGGATTACCAAAAAGAGCTAACCGGAATAAGATATAGAGATGGTATTATTGATAAATATCCTTCCCGCCTTCATTATTTTTCCGATTGGATATTTGATAATGAAAAAAAAGGAATTGTTAAGAATATTACTCGTGATTTGGGAGGTGAACCGGTCAAATTTGAATTGAACTTCATGTCGACTCATCCTCAAAATTACTTGCAGTTGAAAGAAAATCCGGAATTTATTCCTATTATAAAAAAACAGGAAGAAGAAATAAGTAAAAGAGAATACTTTTATATTCCCAAAGAGAAGGCAGCAGGAATAGAGGATAAGATTGATAACGGAGACCTCCTTGCCTTTGTAACAAATATAAAAGGATTAGATATAAGTCATACCGGGATAGCTTTAAAGAAGGGTGACGGGAGAATTTATTTGCTGCATGCACCTTCGGAGGGAACGAAAGTGCAAATTTCACAAAATCCATTGGCGGAATATATCGCAAAGGTTAAAAGGAATATTGGACTAATTATATTAAGGCCTGATTGAAGAGATGAGCGAAAATATTTATTTAATTTTAGAAAATGAATCTTTAAAGAAAGAATTTGCATTCCGGAATCTCGATCTTTCCCAAGTTTTTACTTCAACTACTGATGATCTTGAACGTGAAAACCGGAGCTTAAAATATCTCCTGGAATGGGTAGAAAAATATAATGAATTGGCTGATCGTAAAAAGATGGAAGTAGAAGGATATGAATTCCCACCGGTAGGCTCCATTTCACCTGATAATGATTGGTATTTATTTGAAAGGTGGATTAATGGTTTGCCTGTTCGTAAAAAGTATAAGGATCAGATCCCTCAAAATTGTACTTTAAAAAATCCTTGCGATCTTGATGATGAAGAAATTATTTATGGAACGCAAGAATTGATTAAAGCCTTAGAAGCATCAGGAACTGAAATTGCATTTAACGATGAAGTTCCTGCAAGACTAGTTTATGAGCATTTACTGGAAACTCTCGATATGGAAAATGAACTTCTGATTGAAGGAGGATGGACGCTTGATGGCTGTACTGGTTATTGTCCTAAATGTTTTCAGCGGCCATGGTGCGAGCAAGGCAGCAGTTCATGCTGGAACGAGGATGAGCAGGCCGGTGAAATGTTTCTGATTGATTCTGTTAAAAAATATGTTTCAGCCAGTCCGGTTTCTTTGCAGATATTGCAAACGGTATCAGAACCAAAACAGGATTCTAAGAGGGACAAGAATAATCTTAATATTTCGTCTGATAATTCGGAATCTGATTTAGATGATGAAATTCCTTTTTGATAAATCAAGAATAAATTTTAAAATATCAAAGACAGAATTGTTGTGAAAATTTGAGAATTGAATATTGAACATTGAAAAATGAAAATTTAATACCTTCTTACGCTTTAATTAAACTCTTTAGTACCTTTATATTTTCAAGATCCTCCAGATATTCTTTCCCCTTAGGCGTTTCCAAAATTTTCGGTATATCCTCCACTCTTTTATCATTCATAATATTTCGAAATCCATCAAGCCCGATTAATCCTTGACCGATATGATCATGCCTATCTACTCTTGAACCTAGCGGCTTTTTACTGTCATTCATGTGAAAACATTTTAATCTTGCAAGCCCGATTATATCATCGAATTCTTTTATGGTTTTTTCATATGCTCTCTCTGATCTGATATCATATCCGCCTGCAAAAATATGGGCTGTGTCTATGCATACAGACATCCTGCTTTTATCGGCAATCAAATCAATTATTTCCCTGATCTGTTCAAACTTGTATCCTATCGCCGAACCTTGCCCTGCGGTTACTTCGAGCATGCTGCTGACTTTATAATTTTTGCCGGCATCATGAACAATATTTATCGATTCCGCGATTAATTTTATGCCGTCCTTTTCTCCTGCGCCTCCGTGCGAACCCGGATGAAAATTTAAATAAGGAACTCCGAGCTGTTCGCATCTTGTAAGCTCATCAAGAAATGCAATTCTCGATTTTTCAAGAAATTCCTTATTTACAGCACAAAGATTAATCAAGTATGAATCATGTACTACTGTGAATTTAATTCCCGATAAATTTAACTTTTCCTTAAAATTCTTAATTTCTTCTTTGGTATAAGGTTTGGCCGACCAGCGGGTATTATTCTTTGAAAATATCTGCATTGCCGTAAAGCCAAGGCTTTGGGCAAGATCAACAGCGGAAGCGACTCCTCCCGATATGGAGGTGTGAGCACCAAGTAATTGCGGAATTCGGATTTCCCGCCCGAGGCGGGAGAGGTCGGATTTCGGATTTAACTGACTCATTAAAATGATATTAAATTAGTTATTAAATCGAATGGAATTAATTTTTTCTTTTTTATTGGTTGCCCCCATGCAGAAAATCTTTTCAATCTTTCAATCTTTAAATTTTTAAATCTTTGAGTTCTTCAAAACTTCCTTAATTGCGTTATCTATGCTGTTCAATTTAATTCCAAATGATCGCAGTTTTTCCGTATTCATTGAAACATCGGCAACCTGCGGAAGTTCGGGTAATTCACTCATAGAAACTTTTTCTATTAGACTTTCATCGAATCCTGCAGTCTTGCATAACCTTTCACCCAGCTCTGTACGGGAAACTCTTTCTAATCCGCCGGCATTAAGAATTTCGGATTTTAAATTCTTCTTGTTTAATTCATTAATCACTCTTGCCGAATCCCGAATAGAAATCGGCGTTCTGAATTGATCATAAAATAATTTGACTTTTTTACCTTCTTTAAGATTCTTGTACATTTGCTGAAAATGACACTTCGAATGGTTCAGCCCAAATCCGAAAAGGAGGGCTATTCTTAAAATTAAATAGTTATTAAAAGTTTCCTGTATTTTTATTTCACCCATAAGCTTTGTTTCGGCATATAATGATACCGGGATTAATTTTTCATCCTCTTTAAGCATTGAGCCCCTATAACCTGCATAAACAAGATCCGTCGAGGTATACAGCAATTTTGCCTTATATTTTTCACAAAGCTCTGCAATTTTTTTAGTTGTATTGACATTCAGATTATAAACTTCTCCCGGAGTAACGGAATCGGCAGGGATTGGAGAGGAAAATGCCGCAGTATGAATCACCGATTCGGGTCTGAATTGTTCAAATATTTTATCTAATTTTTCAGGATCATTTATGTCTGCTTTTAGGGAAGGAAAATTCCGGCAGTTGCCTTCATGTGAATTATAAATAGATAATATTTCATTGGACCCTGACAATTCTATATTTAAATATTGTCCAAGAAGTCCGCTTCCTCCGGTGATTAAAATTTTCATTTTTAATTAGCAGCCGATTTATAATAAGCCTCTGCCGAAAATACTTAAAACAATCGATATTCTAAGAAAATTATATTCCGGTTTCGGCTATTGTCCTTTAAAAAATGACTTAATGCGGAGAAATATACTAATTATTATTACATTGTCTTAAGTATTCATAATCATCTTATTCCTTTTCTTTTTCTGGTGTCCTTAGTAAATTTACATTTTAATAAAAACTGATTATGATAAAATTCGTTGCCCTATTCGCCCTTTTAATTCTTACCGGTGCAGGATATTCACAGGATTCAAAGTATTTTGATGCCCCTTTCGGCGGCGGCGGCGGATTTATTCCCGGATGGTATTTCGTGAATGTAGATCCCTTAAATGAACAATTAAAAGGAACAATGCCGGAATTAAATTCAGGCGGAATCTTTACAACCGGCGGCGGCGGATTTATATATATTGGTGTGATAAAAAATTTCAGGATCGGGGGAATGGGCTTCGGAGGTTCCGCATCCGAATCCAATGCTTCATCCGATGGATTTAACCGTGAAGTAATATATTCAATTTCCGGCGGAGGAGTAACTATTGAGTATACATTACCGTTTGTAAAAAAAGTCGGAATATCTTTAGGCTCACTTATCGGCGGAGCCGGAATCCAAATTGAAGCCTTCAGGAACAATAATAATTTTGATTGGAATGATATCTGGAATGAAGTTAATACCCCGGCAGCTTCTACGGTAAATATCCATAGAACTTTAAAGAATAATTTCTGGATAATTTCTCCTACACTCAATATCGATATTCCTTTTTATAGATTTTTATCGTTTAGAATCGGAGCCGGTTATCAGTTTTCATTGGGTGATAAGTGGAAAATTGAAAATGAAATTGAATTATCCGGCGTGCCGGCGGAATTAAACGGCAGATCCTTTTTTATTCAATCCGGAATTTTTATAGGGTTTTTTTCTTATTAAGATATGAAAAATATACTCGTAACGGGAGGAGCGGGATTCATCGGCAGCAACTTCATTAATTATTTTCTCTCAAAGCATGAAGATTACTTTCTTGTAAACCTGGATAAGCTGACGTATGCCGGCAATCTCGAAAATCTTAAACCTTCCCAGGCAAAAAATAATTATGCTTTTATCAGGGGTGATATTGCCAATTCGGAGCTGGTAAATTTTATCTTTGAAAATTATAATATAGAATATGTAATTAATTTTGCGGCGGAAACTCATGTAGATAGAAGCATATCCGGATCTGAAATTTTTTTCCGGACAAATGTGTTAGGAACCAATGTCCTTCTTGAAGCATCAAGAAAATTTAAAATCGAAAAATTTATCCAGATATCAACCGATGAAGTTTACGGAAGCCTGGGGGAGAGTGGATTTTTTACTGAAGAAACTCCGCTGGCCCCGAACAGCCCATATTCATCCAGCAAAGCCGCTGCGGATATGATGGCGCTTTCATTTCATCATACTTATGGATTGCCTGTTGTAATAACCAGGTGCTCGAATAATTACGGCTCATATCAGTTTCCTGAAAAATTAATTCCTCTGATGATAATTAATTCATTACACAATAAAAAACTGCCGGTGTACGGGGACGGGATGAATGTAAGAGACTGGATTTATGTCTTAGATCATAATAAAGCTGTTGAATTAGTTCTGAAATCGGGAAAACCCGGACAGGTTTATAATATAGGCGCCGGGAATGAAATGCCTAATATAAAGATTGTTGAGCTGATTCTGCGGCAATTGAGTAAAGGCAGAGAATTAATAGAATATGTTAAAGACCGGCCGGGGCACGATAGACGCTATGCAATCGATTCAACAAAGATCAGGAAAAAATTGGGCTGGAATCCGGAATATTCTTTTGAAAAGGCGATTAAGGATACTATAGATTGGTATATTAAAAATGAGGATTGGTGGCAGAAAATAATCTCCGGGGAATACAGGCAGTATTATAAGAATCAATACGGCATTTAACCTTATAGGAACAGCAGATGAAATCACTCTCTATATTCTTAGTTATAATATTATGCGCATCGGTTTTTGCTCAATTTAATGATGAAAAATCTGATTTTAGTTCTTTAGAAAAAATTGGAGCCATCTCGGTAACTATCGGCGGCGATTTTATTATCACCGGTTCATTCCCTTCCTTGGTTACGGAAAGAGTAGACCAATTTATTACGAGAATGTATACTCAGACAAGAGAAAAAATCTTTTCGCAGCTCTCTCAGCAGCCGGAGCTTCTCGAAAAAGCCAAGAAGGAAATCGAGAACTATTCTTTGAGAGATATAACTCTGAAGAGAGCTAACGGCGAAGAACTTAAATTAGATCTTATGAAATTCAGAAGAACGGGAGATTTTTCTAATAATCCTTATTTAAAGAATGATGATGTGCTGATTTTTGCTCCCTCGGATCTTGAAAGAAATTTTTTCTCAATATCCGGGGCAGTAAATAAACCGGGTAAATATCATTTTAAAGACGGGGATAAGCTCTCCGATGCAATTGAGCTGGCACAGGGAATAAATAAAGCGTATTCAAATGTTACCAAAGCAGAGATTAATCGCCTCAGCTATGACGGCGAGAAAATGGAAGTGATTCCGGTTGATGTAAATAGTAATTACCTTTTGCAGAGAGGGGACAGAATAGTTATTGTTGCTGAAGAAACTCAGAGAAAAGAATTCAGCGTTAATATCATTGGGGAGGTAAAATCGCCCGGGAAGATTCCTATTACTAAAAGTACAACTACTTTAAAAGAGGTTATAGATAAGGCCGGCGGTTTCACTGATAATGCTTCTTTAAAGCAGGCAAAAATTTTTACGGGAAATTTTATTTCCGAGTTGCTAAAGAGTTTGTATAATTATAATGTTCAAAATAGTGAGCAATCTTTATTAGTAGATACGACTCAATTCATAATTAATTTAAAGGAATCTATCTTGTATAGAATGTCTAATGTAACTTATGAAGACAGGGAATATTTTAAATTAGAAAACCAGTTAAGAAGTTTACTGGAGACAGGTTCAGTGGATTTTACAAAGCTTGAAGACGAAAATTCCGATGCATCTAAGTATATTGTTAAAGATGGAAATATTATTTTTATTCCTCCAAAGCAGAACACAATTTATGTTTTTGGCCAGGTGCTTAAACCCGGTCGTGTCGGTTATAAGGCAGACATGGATTATAAATATTATATTGATAAGGCCGGAGGATTAGGTGAATACGCGCAGGATGAAGATGAGATCATGCTTATTAAAGGTGATTCGCAGGAATGGATTTCCCCTTTTAAACATAAGGTAAATATCGAGGAAGGAGACTATATTTACGTACCCCGTGAACTTAATCTGCCTTTCAGCTGGTATGTCGGACAGGTAGGTAATTATTTAAGCATTGTTGCGAGCGTTGCGACGGTAATTCTTCTGCTTGTGCAATTTGGAAAATAAAAAGATATAGAGAAAAGTAATTTTTTGATGTAAGTTGACAAAAAAAATTTTGACATTACTTAAATAGCTTATATATTTGCGGGTCTTTTCCTAAAAGTCTGAATAATCTTAAAATTTTCAAGAAAATTTAGTAAAAGTATTGAGATTAGCTTCTAAATCTCTTGACATTTTTTGTAAATACGAGTAAATTAGAGGCCCTTCTATAAAGAAGATTTGTGTCAAAAAAAATTTTGTTCTTTGAAAGAGTGAGTGCGTTTAACCATCAGTTAAATGATTTCAACCAAGTGCAAACATACACGCCAGATTACAAAAATTTAAACTCTATTACGGAGAGTTTGATCCTGGCTCAGGACGAACGCTGGCGGCGTGCTTAACACATGCAAGTCTACGAGAAAGAGGTAGCAATATCTTGAGTAAAGTGGCGCACGGGTGAGTAACACGTAAGCAATCTACCCTTAGATTGGGAATAACCCCGAGAAATTGGGGCTAATACCGAATAATGCAGCGGCACCGCATGGTGATGTTGTTAAATCCCGACTTGTCGGGAGTCTAAGGATGAGCTTGCGTCCGATTAGCTAGTTGGCAGGGTAACGGCCTACCAAGGCTACGATCGGTAGCTGGTCTGAGAGGATGATCAGCCACACTGGAACTGAGACACGGTCCAGACTCCTACGGGAGGCAGCAGTGAGGAATATTGGGCAATGCCCGGAAGGGTGACCCAGCAACGCCGCGTGGAGGATGAAGGCCGTAAGGTTGTAAACTCCTGTTAGGGGGGAAGAATAATCCCGATAATATCGGGACTTGACTGTACCCCCAGAGGAAGCCCCGGCTAACTACGTGCCAGCAGCCGCGGTAATACGTAGGGGGCAAGCGTTGTCCGGATTTACTGGGTGTAAAGGGCGCGCAGGTGGGTTGGCAAGTCAGAGGTGAAATACTACGGCTTAACTGTAGAACTGCCTTTGAAACTGCCGATCTTGAGTGCGGAAGAGAGAAGCAGAATTCCAGGTGTAGTGGTGAAATACGTAGATATCTGGAAGAATACCAGTTGCGAAGGCGGCTTCTTGGTCCGTTTCTGACACTAAGGCGCGAAAGCGTGGGTAGCAAACAGGATTAGATACCCTGGTAGTCCACGCTGTAAACGATGAATACTAGGTGTTGGTGCCTTGTGCATCAGTGCCGCAGCTAACGCAGTAAGTATTCCACCTGGGGAGTACGATCGCAAGGTTGAAACTCAAAGGAATTGACGGGGGCCCGCACAAGCAGTGGAGCATGTGGTTTAATTCGATGCAACGCGAAGAACCTTACCTAGGCTTGAAAGGCAAGCGACAGGGTGTGAAAGCACCCCTCCAGCAATGGCGCTTGTACAGGTGCTGCATGGCTGTCGTCAGCTCGTGCCGTGAGGTGTTGGGTTAAGTCCCGCAACGAGCGCAACCCCTACCATTAGTTGCCATCAGGTAATGCTGAGCACTCTAATGGGACTGCCTACGCAAGTAGTGAGGAAGGTGGGGATGACGTCAAGTCCGCATGGCCCTTACGCCTAGGGCTACACACGTGCTACAATGAGTGTTACAACGGGTAGCGAAACCGCGAGGTGGAGCCAATCCCTTAAAGGCACACTCAGTTCGGATTGGAGTCTGCAACTCGACTCCATGAAGTTGGAATTGCTAGTAATCGCGGATCAGCACGCCGCGGTGAATACGTTCCCGGGCCTTGTACACACCGCCCGTCAAGCCATGGAAGCCGGGGGTACCCGAAGCCAGTGTCCTAACCGCAAGGAGGGAACTGTTTAAGGTAAAACCGGTGACTGGGGCTAAGTCGTAACAAGGTAGCCGTACCGGAAGGTGCGGCTGGATCACCTCCTTTCTAAAGAGTAATCTGAATCTTTAACTCTTTGGTAGGACAATCTCACTCTTTTATTTTTTGTTTATGAAAATGAGCAGTAGCTCGAAAGTTCTTAGTTTATTGATGCTACTTGAGCTTAGGCTTAAGGAAACTGGGCCTGTAGCTCAGATGGTTAGAGCGCACGCCTGATAAGCGTGAGGTCAGTAGTTCAACTCTACTCAGGCCCACTAACTGAGGGTGTGTCTTCAAAATCAATTCCCATAACCCCATAAAACTGTTTTAAGTTTTTGGGGCTATAGCTCAACTGGGAGAGCGCCGCCCTTGCAAGGCGGAGGTTATCGGTTCGATCCCGATTAGCTCCACTAATCCCGCTTTAGCGGGATTACCGCGGCGTAGTTCCGATTCATCGGAACGAAGCCGGGATAAATGAGACTGTTCTTTGAAAGATTGAAAGAGTAAAAACAATTCCCGAGAAATCGGGATAAGTTTTACTGAGCCTGGAAAAAATATACGAGCACAAAACTATCTGTGCATAAAAATTTTGGTTAAGTTACTAAGGGCATACGGTGGATGCCTTGGTACGAGAAGCTGATGAAGGACGCGACTACCTGCGATAAGCCTCGGATAGGTGGAAATAACCTAAGACCCGGGGATCTCCCAATAGGGCAACCTGCCATGAGTAATGTTATGGCATCTGCATCTGAATCCATAGGATGCAAGAGAACAACCCGGGGAACTGAAACATCTCAGTACCCGGTGGAAAATAAAACAACAGTGATTTCCCTAGTAGTGGCGAGCGAAAAGGAAACAGTCTAAACCGTCTAACATGTTAAAGGAAGCAACCGTTGTGTTAGCGGTGTTGCGGGGCATGATCGGGCTGAATTGCTGATAAGCCGAAGAGTAAAAAACCATATTATTAACTGAATGTTCTGGAAAGTTCAACCGCAGAAGGTGATAGTCCTGTAGGTGAAAATAATATGGCTCTTTGGAATGTGTACCCAAGTACCACGGAGTAAGTGGAAGTCTGTGGGAATCCGGGAGAACCATCTCCTAAGACTAAATACTATCTCGTAACCGATAGCGTACCAGTACCGTGAGGGAAAGGTGAAAAGCACTCCTATTAGGAGGGTGAAATAGTACCTGAAACCGTATGCTTACAAACGGTTGGAGCCCCGACCTTGGTCGGGGTGACAGCGTGCCTTCTGGATAATGAGCCAACGAGTTACTCCTGCGTTGCAAGGTTAATTCCCTAAGGGAAGCAGCCGAAGCGAAAGCGAGTCCTAATCGGGCGCCTGCCCGCCGCAAGGCGGGTTTAAGTAACGCGGGGTAGACGCGAAACCGGGTGATCTACCCTTGTCCAGGATGAAGTCCCGGTAAAACGGGATGGAGGTCCGAACTAGTGTGGGTTGAAAACCGCTTGGATGAGGTAAGGGTAGGAGCGAAAGACCAATCAAACTCGGAAATAGCTCGTATTCCTCGAAATAGCTTTAGGGCTAGCCTCGAGTAAAAGTGTGCGGGAGGTAGAGCACTGATTGGGCTAGGGCTGTCACAACGGTACCAAACCCAGACAAACTCCGAATTCCTGTCACATGTTTCTCGGGAGTCAGGCAGTGGGGGATAAGCTTCATTGCCAAAAGGGAAACAACCCAGACCATCAACTAAGGTCCCTAAATAGCAGTTAACAGAGAAAGGATGTTCGGTTGCTTAGACAACTAGGATGTTGGCTTAGAAGCAGCCACTCATTTAAAGAGTGCGTAATAGCTCACTAGTCAAGCGACCGGGCGTCGACAATTCCCGGGACTTAAACTGCTTACCGACGTTATGGACTCCGACTCGTCGGAGTGGTAGAGGAACATTCTATATGCTGCGAAGGTGTATTGCGAAATATGCTGGAGCGTATAGAAAAGCAAATGTTGGCATAAGTAACGATAATCCAGGTGAAAAACCTGGACACCGAAAGTCTAAGGTTTCCTGAGCAATGTTAGTCATCTCAGGGTCAGTCGATCCCTAAGCTGAGGCTGAAAGGCGTAGGCGATGGAAAACAGGTCAACAATCCTGTACCTGGTAAATTTTGTTTGAACGTAAGGAGGGACGCAAGAGTGAAGGTTAGCCACCTGTCGGATTAGGTGGTCTAAGCAGGTAGGCTGAAAGTGTAGGCAAATCCGCACTTTCTTAAGGCCGAGATGCGAACGGGAGTCCTTTGGACACAAACTGACTGTAATCATGCTGCCGAGAAAATCTTCGTGCGGAAGAAATTTATCAGACCGTACCGCAAACCGACACAGGTAGATGGGATG
>DATKLQ010000520.1:0-27638 GCA_035542335.1 Ignavibacteriaceae bacterium
TCGAACCACCGACCCTCTGCTTAAAAGGCAGATGCTCTACCACTGAGCTACGCGCCCTTTTTTAAGAGCCCGAAATATAAAAAATTGAACTTTTTTATCCAAGTAAACAAGTTATTTTTAATCTAAATATAAATAAAATATGAGTAGTAAAAATTCAAAGATCTTAGTCTGCGACGATGATGAAACTTTATGTTATTTATTAAAAGAGCAGCTTCTTGAGGAAGGATTTTCAGTGGATACCGTTTATGACGGCAGTTATGCAATTGAAGCAATAAAAAGAAAACCCTCATATGATGTTCTTTTGCTTGATCTTGAGATGCAGAATGTACCGGGTGAAGAAGTGCTGAAATTTGTTAATGATTATTGTACTTCAATTCAGGTAATTGTACTTACCGCAAAATCTGAAATTAAAAAAGCAATCGAATGCATCAAGCTGGGTGCCTATCACTATATAACCAAACCATACGATTTTGATGAACTCCTCCTGGATATCAATAAGGCAATTGAGCATAAGGAATTATTTGTAAAAAGTACGATCCTTGCCGATCAACTGAACAAAAAGCATCCAAGCAAAATATTAGGCAGCAGTTCGGAACTTCACAAAGCCCTTCATTTAGCTAATAAGGCGGCATTATCAGATTCAAATATTTTAATTGAAGGTGAAACCGGAACCGGGAAGGAATTATTCGCCGAGTATATTCATAAACGTTCAGCTAGATCGGAAAAACCTTTTGTAGTTGTTAATTGTGCTTCACTCCCGGATCAATTGATAGAAAGTGAATTATTCGGGCATGAAAGAGGTGCATTTACTGATGCAAAATCTACCAAGCAGGGATTAGTCGAAATTGCTCACGGCGGTTCCCTTTTTCTAGATGAAATTGGGGAACTATCTCTTTCCCTGCAGCCCAAATTACTCCGTTTCCTGGAAAACGGAGAGTACCGCAGAATCGGCGGAGTAACAAATTTAACATCAAATGTCCGTGTGCTCGGAGCAACTAACAGAAACCTGCTGGAAGAAGCGGACAGTAAAAATTTCAGACGGGATCTTCTCTTCCGTTTAAATGTTATAACGTTAACTATACCGCCTTTAAGAGAAAGAAAGGAAGATATTCTTCTGCTGGCAAACCATTTCCTAACTTCCAAATCTTCAGTTAGAGCTCCTAAAAAATTAAGCCCTAAAACAGAAGCTGCCTTAATTACATACGACTTCCCGGGAAATGTAAGAGAGCTGGAACATATAATTGAACGTGCGATAATTTTTGCTGAGGGTGAATATATAAATGTCGAAGATCTGAATTTGCCGGCTTCCACTTCCAGAAAACTTACAGCAGTTGATGAAGATAATGGTAAATCGGAAGAAATTCTAAGTATCGAGGAAATGGAAAAAAGGCACATTGCAAAAGTCCTTAGGCATAATAGATGGGATAGAACCCGAACGGCAAGTATTTTAGGCATAAGCCCGAAAACACTTTACACTAAGATTAAGAAATATGAAATTAAACAAGAATAATGAATGCTCTCTAAAGTTGTTACTAAATTCGCTCTAAAAGATTTCTTTGAATCCGATAATGGTTTTGCCGTTGCAGACCTAAACAAAAAAATAATATGGTATAATAAAAGCTTTAAGGAAAATGTTGGACTAAAAACAATAAAGGGAAAGAAATTTCAGAATTTGTTTCCCGATTCTACTTGGCAAAACCTCGATTCAGGCGATAAAAAGAGAAAAAAAACTGAAAACCGGATTTCGCTAGATAATAGAAAGCTTGAAATAGTACCCCGCAAAGAGGGCGGCAAAATAGTTGGATATATATTAAAAATATCTAAGGAAACAGAAAAAATAACTAATCAGCTTGATGCTGAATTGTTAAATAGAGACCTTTCTTTTCAAAATGTACTCAAAGAAGTCCTTTCCTTATTAACTTCAGAAAACTCGGTAAACATCGTATCGGAAGAAATTCTTAAAAGATCCGTTGCAGTCTGCAGGGGAAATTTCGGAATTACCATCCTATTTAAGGATGATAAAAAAATTGAATTTATTTATTTCGATCAGTACCAGCATCTAAAGAATAAAAAAGAAGCCGAGAAAGAGATTAAAGGCAGCTTTTCATTTTTAAAGAAATGGTTTGAGGTAAACAAGCATACTCTTATGGCAGTAAATGAACCCGAGAATATTGCATACAATCTGACTAGAGCACTTCAAAGCCAATCTTTATTAGCCTCGCCTTGTTTTTATAATGAAAAACTTTTAGCGGTAATAATTGCAGGTAAGGGGAAAGGGCTTTTTTCCTCACTTGATGTTAATTATCTCGAAAAATTCGCAGATCTTTTAGCACTCGCAATTAATAGCTCATACAATAAAGAATTGAGCGGCTTTCTAGAGCAAAGACTTCAACAGGCTCAGAAATTGGAAACTATTGGAAAATTAACAAGCGGTATGGCGCATGACTTTAATAATCTTCTTTCCAGTATATTTGGCAGTCTTAACCTGCTGAAGAAAAGAGTTCAAGAGAATGAAAATACTGCCCGCTTAATTGATAACATTGAAAATTGCTCAATCAGAGCCAAAGATCTAACAAAAGGGTTGCTGACGTTCGGAAAACCTACTCAAAAACGGAAGGAAATTATAAAGCCCAACATTTTATTGAATGAAATCAGCAAAGTGGTAGTTCAAACTTTTCCAAGGACAATTAGATTCGAGCTTAGTTCTGAAGAATGTTTGCACAATTTACTTGGAAATAGTACTGAAATATATCAGGTGCTTTTAAACCTATGTGTAAATGCCAAGGAAGCAATAGAAAAGGAAGGCAAAATTGTTCTATCGGCTAAAAATATTGAAGTTAATGAAAATAATTTAATTAACTATCCGCATCTAAGTAAAAACAATTATGTTTTATTTTCAGTAAAAGACAGCGGATCGGGAATATCTGAAGAAAACATTCAAAAAATATTTGAACCTTATTTTTCAACAAAGGAAAAGGAGACAGGATCGGGACTAGGCTTATATGTTACGCATAGTATAATAAAAGCTCATGACGGGCATATTGAAGTATCTAGTAAAGTGAATAAAGGCACAGAGTTTAATATTTATCTTCCTTCTTATGAACCCTTAAAATCTGCCGATAAGACCGCTCCTCTTGTTTCTGAAAAAATTATTCTTTTGGCGGATGACGAAATGATGCTGCGGGATTTGCTCGCAGAGCTTTTAGAATCGCAAGGTTACAATGTTATTAGAGTTGCCAGCGGTAAAGAGGTTTTGACTGTACTTACCGAGGAATTAAAAGTTGATTTAATAATTATTGATTACAATATGCCTGAAATGAATGGTTTGGAATGTATCCGTAGAATTAAAGAATTGGATTTTAAAATGCCAATTATACTTTCCACCGGGAGTTTGTCTGTTGAAGAAAAATTAAGTTCTGATACGGAAGGCGTGAGCAGTGTATTGACAAAACCGTATGAATTCGATACCATGCTCAATACAATTCAAAAATTAATCTGATTTATTTTCTTTTTTATCTACCTCAATCATCTTAATATTTTTAATATACTCCGAGAAGATCGGTTTTTTAATAGAGTTGAGCTGATTCAGGACATCATTTATTTCCATAATTCCAGATTCAATATAGCTTAGACGTTTTTGAATATTTTCCTTTGATACTTCATCCTTGTTCAGTTCTCTTTTTATTGCCGCCAGGGAAAGACTCATTAATGTTAAAGGCTGCTTAATTTTATGATTAGCAGTCACCACAGTTGCAGCAAAAGTATTTCTCTTTTCCGAATCGACAAGCCGTTTGGTTGCCTCCGATAATTTTAGGGCTGAGTTAACTCTTGCGAGAAGTTCTATTCTATTAAAAGGCTTTTTAATATAGTCATAAGCCCCTGCTTCCAAACCTTCTTTTGTATCTTCCGCTCCGGCTTTGGCAGTTACAAGAATTATAGGGATGTTGGAGGTTGTAGGATTTGAAACCAATGTATTACATACCTCAAGTCCGCTGATTCCGGGCATCATTACATCAAGAAGAACCAAATCGGGCAAATCATTAAGAGCTTTATCAATCCCCGATTTCCCGTCATAAGCGGTAATCACTTCATAGCCTTCATTCTCAAGGCGGTCTTGCAGCATGAAAACGTTTTCCGGAAGGTCATCTATAACAAGAATTTTTTTCATTTCACAATAGGTTTAGTTTTAGCAAACAATTTTTCTATCTTAAATGCAAGCACGCCGGCGTTTACTGGTTTTGATATATAATCATCAAATCCGTGTCTAAGTATAATTTTTTTATCTTCCAGCATTGCTTTAGCGGTTACAGCAAATATCGGAATTTGCATCCAGCTGGCAGATTCTTTTATTTTTTTTATGGTTTGAAATCCGTCCATTACAGGCATCATTATATCAAGAAGAATTAGATCCGGAATTGAATTTTCCAATAATTGAATGCATTCAATTCCGTTCTTTGCCAAAACTGTCCTGCAATTGCAAGCCTGAACCATTTCATTTAAAGTAAATAATGTATCTGCGTCATCGTCTACAATTAAAACCTCACCAAGAACCACAGCCGGCTTTTCCTCTCCTTTTAATGGAAGTTCTTCTTCTGATCCCTTACTTTCCTTATTTAATTCTTCTCTATTTTCCATAACCTCCTCACTATCAAACTGTATTCCATTCTGCGGAGAATCATTTTCTGTAGTTTCTTCCATTAGTTTAATCCTGTCACGGACGATTTTCAAAACATCAATGGGATGGCCTTTAGATTTTACCGCAATTTCTTCTACAATATTATTTAAAGCTTCTTTCTCTTCTGAAGATAAATCTTTTGCAGTACTTATTATTATGGGTATATTTTTTGTCTCTGTTTGAGATTTAATCATATGAGAAAGAGTTATGCCGTCAATATTTGGCATCAATAGATCAACAATAATTAAATCAGGCTGAATTTCGGATATTTTATTTAATGCGATCCCGCTCTCTTTTATATAATAAAATTTCACTTGTGTTTCTTTAAAGGCAACCTCAAATTTTTTAAATTCAAGCTCATCATCATCAACAATTACTATCTTTTCAATTCTTTTTTTGGCAATATTTTCAAGCTTCTCGAATGCAGAATAAAGCTGCTCATGCGAGATAGGCTTTACAAAATATTCAAATGCACCTAATCCGTAACCGACTTTTTTATCACCAATAATCGAAATTAAAATTACGGGAATATCTTTCGTTAAAGAATTTTCCTTCAACTCCTTTAGAACCATCCAGCCGTCCTTCTTGGGAAGCATTACGTCTAGAGTAATTGCAAACGGCTGCTTTTCAATTGCTTCCTTTATACCTGTTTCACCATCTTCCGCATAAATTACTTCGTAGCCTCTTGAATTTAAATATTGACCTATTGTGAAGCGCACTTCTTTATCATCATCAATTATGAGAATAGGATTTTTTATATTTTTCCTCAATGCAGATGCATTTACAGCAAGTTTTGTTTTAGGATCTTTAATTTGAACCGATTTAAAAGGAATTCTGAACATGAATTTTGATCCCTTGCCGTATTCGCTTTCAACCGACAATGTACCCTTAAGAAGTTCGGAAATTCGTTTGCATATTGCCAGACCTAATCCGGTTCCGTTATATCTTTTTGTATTGGTTCCATCTACCTGCCTAAATTCCTCAAAAATTATTTTTTGATGTTCTTTTGAAATACCTATCCCTGAATCTATTACTTCAAACTTTAATAAATCACCGGAGGTTTTGAGGGATAATTTCTGATCTGCTGAATTTTTTTCACTATCTACAATCAATTTAATAAAACCTTTTTCCGTAAATTTAATGGCATTCCCCAGCAAGTTGACTAAAACCTGCATTACTTTACCCCTATCGGTATGAATTAGTATCTTCGTTTCAAAATTTCTGATTATTTCAAAATCAATATTTTTATTCTTAACTAGAGGAGTAAAGGATTCCTGCACCTCATTAAGTAAATCATCTATGAGAAAATCTTCTTCTTTAAGATCTACTTTGCTCGCTTCAATTTTGGAAAGATCCAGAATATCATTAATCAGATTCATCAGCCTCTTTCCGCTATTGTTGACAACCTGCAACCTTTCTTTGTTTTTTCCTTTTAAACTAGAATCTTCCAGCATTAATTCTGTCAGCCCAAGGATTGAATTCATTGGTGTTCGAAGCTCGTGAGACATGGATGCAAGAAATTGAGATTTTAATTTTGTGGATTCTTCAGCCTTTTGCTTCTCAATTTCCAGTTCCCCGGCTTTGTCCTTTAATTCATTATGCAGTTTTAATAGTCTCTCATTCTGATGTATAATTTGGACATTCTGTTTTTGATATTCCTCATTAAGTTTTTTTAACTCTGAGACCAGGTTTTCCATTTGAACAAATGCAACTGCATTGGTTATTCCAATAGCAAGCTGCTCCTGGATTTTTGCCAGATATTCCTTTGCTTCTTCGGGAGGAGGATCTATTGACCCAAGTTCAAGAATAGCGATTATTTTATTGTTATAAACTATTGGCTGTATCAACAGGTATTTTATTTCCAGTTTTATTATACCGGTGGAAATAGTCGGAAAATTTTTATCAAAATTTATTTCTATTAATTCGCGATCTTTCAGCAGTGTATTGAAAAAATTGATTTCTTCGGTTAAAGAATACCCGTCCGGCAGACCAAATGATGAAGTCAGGCTGATTTTATCATTGATAAGGCAATACAGGGCCCCGATAGTAAATTTACCAGTTTTTATAATTTTCTTCAGGGCAGCGTCTGCTGCTTCTTTTAAGGTTGGATTTTTATTAATTAATGTTATGAATTCGGAATATTCATTTTTTGCCTTAAGATTTTTTTCAAGGACATCCAGCATTTTGTTAAAAGCTTCGGCTAATTTCCCAAGTTCATCGTTGCTTTCCACATTTATTTTACTCTTAAAATTTTCATGAGCAATTGTTTCCGTCGCCCGGGCCATCTGGGTAATTTGTTTCCTCATTTTTGCGGTAAACAAATATGTCAAAATCAGCGAAAGCATTATACCTGCGAAACCGATTACTATGGAAATATATTTTAAGCTGCTTCTTATCTCCACACCTTCGCCATGAGAATCAAAAATTAAGAACTTCAGTCCGGATTCCTGGTCATAAGAAGATTCGGTATGGCATAAAGATGCTAAGATATCTCCCTCATCAGTTTGTTTTGAATAAATCTCATAATCGTTTCCTTTACTAAGAGAAGAATATGCTTCGACCAAATAGGGAAAGTATTTATTGTTAATTGATTCATTCGAAAATAATAAGGGAATCCCGTTGGAAACTACCGCAATATCAGCCTTGATCTTTTTTGACATGGAGGTTAAGAGAGCCGGAGTAATCATTTTACCGTAATAAAAAAGCTTTTCACCAAAGCTTATTTTTTTAACTATTAATCCCGGATTATTTCTTATTAAGCTTTTAACTGTAATTTCTTTCGGAGCATTGAAGACATTTGTACAGTATATTAACTTATTAATGCCATTTTTACTTTCCAAGATAAAATCGAGATCTTCCTTCGCCAGCACAATTGTACTTGCCGACTCTCTGAGATTCAGATTAAAAAAACTTTGGTCAATGTTTTCAAGTTCATCCTGGTAAGCATAGAAAAAATCATTACTGGAATTGAGTAAGTACTTTGATTGCTGATTTGTAAGAATGGTTGAAATTACCGAATAAAAGGCTAAAGCCGAACTGCCAATTATTACCAAAACGATGGCAAAATTGATGAACAGAATCCGGTAACTTATTTTCATTATGAATCTCTTTGTAAGACTTTCCTTATCGTGATTAGAAGTTCATCAAAATCATAAGGCTTGCTAATAAAGTCACCGGCTCCCATTTTAGCAGAATCAATTGCACTTTTTACGTCGGCATAAGCAGTAAGAACTATTACTTTAGATTTGATTTTTTTAGTTTCCAGCTCTTTTAATACTTCGAATCCGTCTTTATCAGGCATTTTTAAGTCAAGAAGAATCAGATCTACAGGGCGCTTTTCAAGGAATGAGAATGCGTCATCACCTCTGCTGACATAATCGGCTTCATATCCGACCTCTCTTAATTCTTCCTTAAGAGCGGCACAGAGGCTCAAATCATCATCGACAATAAGTATAGATTCCATGAAAATTTAATTCTCACTATTTTCCTGATTAAACCTGTAGTATTTAATCTGTTCCCGCTGCTTGTTAACTTCATCTTTTATCGGGGTTGTAGTTGGTGTTCCCGCAACTCTCTCTTTAAGCGTAGGAACTAACTCACATTTAAGAAGGATAATTAATTCTTTTCTATTTACTGTAATTTCATCGCTTCCAAAAACATATCTCAAACCAAAAAACCACCATGGAAGATCTTTAAGTATCGGAATTCCTTTTCGGCTTGTAGTTTCTTCATTTGTAAATAAACCGCCAATTATAACTTCTTCACCATTGAGCATCAGGACTTGAGTTGTTGCTGATGTTTTGGAAATTTGAGTTATAGTAGGATCCGGGATGTATGAACTTTTCTCGGCCTTAATTTCAAGCACAGTGTAATCAACACCATCTTCAGTATAGACATGAGGAGTAACTTCTATAATAGTACCCGTTGAATAAAATTCTTCTATTATGTTTCCTGAAAAGTCTCTTGTTTTAATTCCTATATCTGTTCCTACTTGAATTCTTCCTTTTTGATTATCCCTGACAGTGACATTCGGACTCGCTATAATTTGTCCAAGCTGCTGCTGTTCAAAAAATTTAAATATTGCAGTTGCTTGACCAAAAAAACCTCCCAAATCAAAATTGCCCGTGCCTTTGAGCTTAAAATCAGGTGTCTCTACCTGTGTGCCGTCACCAGAGGTTTCCTTTTTTGTTTCAGGTTCATTAAACAAATCGCCATTGACATCTAAGCCTTTTTTTGAGAAAAGGAACTGCCAGTCAATACCTCTTTTTTTAGCCTCATCGTTATTCATCTCGAAAAATACGGCTGAAAGTTTTACTTCCCTGCTGTTAATATCGGCGTAGGTTTTTGCGGTTTTATCTATTTCAATATTGTTCTTTTTCTTAATAACTATTACGTCTTCTTTCTCCTCGTATATTAACCCCTGCATTTGAACCAGTATTAATAAAGCCTTATCATAAGCCATGTTTTTTATTTCAATTCCAATAGGATTTTCCGAATCAACAGTTGAAACTATTCTTTTTCCGGTTATACTTTCACTTACTTTACTCATTAAAGCAACTGCCTGATTGAACGGGAGACTAGGAGACATTGATACCAGCTCATCTGGCCTAGTGTATCCTCTTAGCGTTTTTTCAAGTAAATCCTGAGAATAAGCAGACAGCGTAAAGCTTAATATTAAAATAACGGTGGTTAAGAGTTTTTTCATTTTAAATTCTCTCAATTATTTTTTCTTGATATTTTCTTTTTCCAGAACCAAATCGATCTTTTCAACAATACCGCCTTTATTGATGATGAAGTTTACCTTATTATGATCATAGTCAATATTGGTCAGATATCCCAAATAAACCGGTTCACCTTCCCAAAGCAGATATGTATTCCCCTTGCTATCTGAAAGAAAGGCTCCTTCGGGTATAAGCGCAAGTAATTTACCTCCCTGCACATCAAACAACTCATCGACATTAGGAGGTATTTCATTCCTAAGCAGGGGATAAAATGCATCATACATTGTTCTAGTGCTCAAATCATTTTCGACAAATTGCGCTGTTGAGAACCTGTCATCAGATGAATAATAAACATGTACTTCCATGGTAAAGCCTACTAAGAAATTCGGGATTCCCTTTTCGTCGGTTGCAACCTGATTTGTTAAACTTAGTGAAGTTACTTTTTTAAGTTCTTTACTTTGTTCAATTGCATAAATAAACTGATAAAGCTCATTATATGTAGCAGAACCCGTAATTTTATAACTGAAATAAAAAAAGTCTTTATCGGGCTTTTGTTCAAGATATTCCACATCTATTTTCGAAGTAGTCGAGAATCCCGCGGTAATATTATTTACAAAATCATAAAATTTTATAGAAGAAAGATTCTGAGGGATATTAAACTTTCTAGAGGCCAGCACGGAATCCAGCTCAGAAGCTTTTACCTGTAATGTTTGGTACTGCTGTTTTAATTGGGAGGTATTATAATCGTTAGCTTTCAATTCTTTTAACTTATCTTGTTTTTCAGAGAGTTTACCTCTTTGAATAATAAAAGTATACGCACCTCCTGTAAGCAGAATGAAAATTAATAAGCTCAGAAGAGCAAGCGTATTTTTTAATTTTCTATTCATCCTTGTCTTTCAAATAGCTTGATAAATTATATTGTAAATTAAACTTGTATATATTTTTGTCTCTGAGATCTTCGGAGTAAATCCCTTTTAATTGAGACACGTTGATTGAATATGCAAATTGTGTTAATACACTTTTACTAAGAGAGTAACCTTCAAGATCAACATTTCTATTATCTTTCGAAGTCAGCCTAGTAGACCAGATATTTCCCTTACCTGCAAAGAAGTCTGATATATGAGCCAGGTTTCTAGACCATACGCCAGTACCTTTTGAAGCTGAATCTAGGATTGCCTGGGTTTGTCCAAAGCTGCTTATTTTATTTTCCACTGAAGATATTTTCGCCAGCAATTCCTTATTCTGTTTCAGCAAGCCTGAATATTTAAGAACTTCATGATCCAGTGCATTCAGTTTTTTATTATTAAGAAGAGCCTGAGTTGTTATAAAAAAAGTAGCCGCAAATAACAAAGGTATAATTGCATATCCATGCCAGGCGAATTGAAATGATTTCTGATCTTCCTTGACATACCGGGGAAGAAGATTAATCCCTTTATATTCTTCAGCAATTTCCTCGAAATACTCATTTGCCACTGCAATGGGTATACTGAATGCGGAAAAAGATTCTTTAACATCGCCGCCCAATGAACTTAAATCAAGATCATCGAATTCTAAGCGGGAAACATTTGCTTCCGGAAAGGTTCCGTAGAAGGAGAGAATTAAATTTTCGGAATCGTCCTCACCGCAAACTATAATATTATCTAACTGGGAAATTCCTCCATTTTCCATTTCCAAGAGAATTTTGGAAAAATAAACATCATAAGTATTGAGATTTATTGTTCCAATGTCCAAAGTAGATCCTATGTGCTTAAGCTTTCTTCCGTGAAGAAATATTAGTTTACTGTATTCTTTTCCGATATAAACTATTAAAGACTGATCATCAGGAAAGAATTTTTTTCTCTTGGCTACATAATATGCAAGAGATATTTCAGCACTTTTAACGGTAGGAATTTTATAATAACGTTTTCCATTAAGTTGAGCTAAGGAATTAATCAATCGGAAACATCCAACATCATTACTTAGGAAAACTGAGAGAATTGATTTATCTGCTAATTCTGTATAGCCAAGGCTTTCTTTATCAACTGAAATATTTTTTGTTTGGTATATATCATCTGCTATTTCTTGAGTAAGTCTGGCAGATTTGCTCTTTTTAGATCCTTCATAAATATGATAAATAATGGAAGGTTCTGTTAATGCAGGTACAAAGAATGCTTTATTTAATGGAATCCCTCTTAAGGAGGAATTAATTACATTCAAACCGGAAGTATTTACACTTTGCGTTATCGAGGCCTGTTTATCCAGACCTTCAAGCGTCAATTCTTCCCCTTCAATTTTTAGATCTCCTATCCCGTCATCAACCTCCAAAGCTGGCTGGAGAACATCGAAAGATACGGTTTTAAGGACTTTTATTTTATCCTTTACCTTTTCTACTGCAGCAATTTTAGTGTCATTGCCTTCGCAGTAAACGCATATTAGCTGTTTCACTTATACCGCCGATAGTAGTTGTTGAATTCTTGTTTTATTATTTGCAAATGCAACAGCATTTTCCAATGTAATTTTTTTATTTAAGTAGAGTCTCTTCAAATCCTGTTCCATTGTAATCATTCCCATTTGTCCGCCTTGGTTCATCATCATGTATATTTCGCTTGTAGTATTGTTTTTTATAGCTGCTTTAACGCTTGGTGTAACAACCAGGACTTCTTTAGCAAGGATTATTTTTCCATCTACTCCTGGAACTAATTTCTGTGAAACAATGGAAATCAAAACATCTGCCAGGCGGTTTCTTACCCTTTCTTGCTCATTGGGATGAACTTCGGCGACAATCCTATCTATCGACTCAACGGCCGATGATGTATGCAGAGTAGAAAATACTTTATGACCGGTATCTGTTACCTCCAAAGCAGCCATAATAGTATCAGGATCTCTCATTTCACCGATTACAATCACATCCGGATCCTGCCTTAGGGCTTGAACAATCCCATCCTTAAATGAGAGAACATCTTTTCCAACTTCTCTATGTTTTATAATGCATTTATTGGATTTATGAACATATTCAATTGGGGAAGCTATTATTACTACGTGAGCAGGATCTACTTTGTTATGGGCATCTATTATAGCGTCTAGAGTAGTTGATTTTCCCGATCCGGTTATACCCGTTATAAGAGAAAGCCCGAACTTAATGTACATATGACTCATTGCTCTTATTACATTTTGATGAAAATCGTATGATTCTAATGCGCGAACGGTTTGATTGATTGCTCTCATGTTAAGTGCAAGTGTGTCAAGATCATAGTATGAATCAGCTCTGAAGCGGATATCAATTTTTTTGCGCTCATATAAATATGAATAGCTGAAATCAAGGTTTCTAGTGACTGTCAAATATTTTCGCTGGTTTGTATTTAGGAGATTTATGATTATGACAGCAGATTCGTCTTCTGTAAACTGCGGGAGATCATAAGCTCTTTCTTTTTTTCCGTAAATTCTAAACCAGACAAATCCTCCATTTCCATGTCCGCCTAACTCTATATCGGAAGCTTCTCTTTCAACCATACTGGTAAGCAGTTTATTAAAATAATTTTTGAGCAGAATTCGTTCGTCGGCCTTTAATTTTTCAATATTGTCAATAATAAAAGAAATACGTTCGGGTCCATAGTAGAATTTTGGAATAGTATTAACGAAATTTTGGAGAGTAGTTTTTACATCATTGATGGATATACTTTCCTTTTGCTGAATCGGTTTTATGCTTGGAGTCGCCACTTTATTCCTTTCATTTTCTTTCATTATCTTTATGCTATAAGTATGCCAATATTCAGCAAAAAATTTTCAAAATATTTTGAAATTGGTTGGCTTTTTGAAGGTATTTTGGGGATAAAAGAGAAAAATTAAGGTATACAGTGAAGAGCAGAAATAAAATTAATTATTCTCTGCTATCACTATATACCTTGATAAAAATGTTGAGGTTGTTAATTTATTTATTCATACCAAGAAAGAATTTCAAACTTGTCTGTACCCGGATAATATGGAGGAGAAAGAGTCATTAATCTTGGATCATACCAATATCTTTTGGAGAATCCGCTTAAAATATTATCTCCACTAAAAGTACCAACTGGTTTACGAGTTTGCTGCGTTACCCCACCGTATAAATTTATTGAGCCTGCTTTTCCCCGAGTATCATAATTTTCTGCCGTAAATCCCCCGCTTTGAGAATAAATTGCAGCGTCTATATTAATACTATGATTGTTTGCCGTATTATTAGCAATAATAACATCGTTCTTTGCTACTATTCCCAAAATATCATCCGATGGCTCTGTTCTTGGATCATCTTTGTAAACTATGTCGTCATCAAGATAAATAGAGGCATCTGTGCCAACTGTGTATTCTCCATCTACTGTGCCTTTTAATCTCATGTTTATTATAGCTCCATTTTTATCTTTTCCTTCAAAAAAAATAACCCCATTAGACGTTAAGTTCTCGGTTAATACGGTTAAATTAGTTGTGCGATTATGCCAAGAACCGCTTACTTTTTCTTTCCAGTTATATGTATAATTAACCGAATCTCCCTTAAAGGTTAAATAAAAATCCTGGTATTGAACTGTACTAGTTGAGATTAGACTAAACAGTTTACCACCATTATTTACAGCATTATCTCTAACTTTTGTAATACCTGTAGTGGGTAAATCTAAGGGTACTTGTTGATATCCACCTAAAAATCTGGGGTTATCAGGGATTTGATCATTTGTATACTTTTTAACTCCCTTTTTTGTTGTTACTTTTCCGTAAAAAACCGGGCAACCGCTTACATAAATATAGTCTTGAGTATGGAATGGTCCCCAGACAGTATCTTTTGTCATCCAATAAATTGGGTGGAGTGGATCATCAGTTTCGATTGCAGAATAATAAGCGTATTTAGAAAATTTACTTGGGGAGAGAATAATTTTGACCTCGGCTACTGTATCCTTATATACACCGGTGGCAGTTACTATTCTTTGTTCACCATTGGGAGTAACCGTAACATTAAAAGTCCCGCCATTAAAAGGAACATTATGAAATCCATCAGCCCAAAGAGTATTAAAGCAAATTTTGCTGGCAGCTATATTAGCTGCGCTGACTGCAATTTCGTGGGCAACAGTATTATCATAATAGGTGACCGAGTTTATAACAGATCTTGTCGATATATCTCCCAGGTTTCTTCCCATTACAAGGAATATTACGCTGAAAGACATTACTAAAAAGAGAATGGCTTTCCCGCTCATTTTTTCCTCCTTTATCTATTTCTTAAATTTTGTGCCGAGAGGCGTATCTGTCTCCAGAAAACTTGAGAGTTAGTGCTATCTTTGTAATATCTTTCTGAGTCATATGCATATACATTTTCCACAGCAATATCGATTTGAATCCTTTGAATTCCTCCAACAACAGGATATGGTAATAATTGTTCTCCTAGTCCGTCAAAATATTTGAGTTTGAAATGAGTAAGCCCCAAGTTGACACGCACAGGGGTTTCATCATTAATAACACGATATAAATATCTATCACGGGGGTTAGCTGTGTTTGGTATTTCAGAGGTAGGGCCGATATAGTATTCCACCGAATCGGCGCCAACATTTTCATCTACATCCCCTTTAAACCTAATTCTGTCCGAGTCTGCAATAGTTACTATTTCTGCAAGATTAGTAACACCGGCAAAATCAGCCAGGTTTCTCGAATAGCCCATTTTTCTGAAATCATGTTCAAGAATAGATACTAGAGTAGCGATATTTTCCTGAGCTATTAATTCCCCGGTATTATTATAAACATTTTCGGCCGCTGCATCATTGAGACGGAATAATAATAACATTACCATTCCTCCAATTATCATAGAACCGATAATATCAATTAATGTAGTGAAGCCCATTACTCCTCCTATCTAAAATACCAATAACTGAAAACCGAAGATAATTGTATGACATCACTCATATAGTGGGGACTTGAAACGGTAACAGTAATTTTTTTATTAAAAGTTGGTACTCCGGAAACTGTTTCGGGGTCATTTTCAGGAACATAATCCACTCTGCATGTAACGACAAATACTGCTGAAGGCATTGAAGAATCAGTATATGTATAATTGTTGAAATCATCAAAATCATCAAATGTATTACAATCATGAGGATCTTCTCCAGAGTCATAATGGAGCCCAACTACTGGCGTTAAAAGTGATGGATTATCTATATTTATATCACCAAGGGTCTGCTCATCGAAACTTAAATTTTTGGATTGTTCTATAATAGAAGTGGCTATTGAGGTAGCAAGGAAACTATACTTGGATTGATCCAGCACCTCATCTGAAGTTAAAAATGTATTGTTAACTCTTAGTAATATTGTAGATAATAATACCATTGCCCCAACAGCTAATATTACTTGTCCCGTATTCATATAAATATTTCCTTCTAGTTATTAGAATTAAAATATTTTTTTTAAGAGCTCAGGATAATGTCTTAATTAATTTACTACTCATCAGTTGTCCCTGATAAAACTTCTTCAATTGAAGTTAAGCCAAGCTTTACCTTCTCAAGCCCAGATTCCCTTAAGTTAAGCGTACCGTCTTTCTTTGCCTGTATTCTTATTTTTTCTTCATCGACTTCAATTCCAGAGCGAACAATTATCTGCCTGATTTCCTTTGTAAAGTATAAAGCCTCATGAATAGCCATTCTTCCTTTATAACCGGAACCACTGCACTTTTCGCAGCCATGAGCTTTATAAATTGTAACATTTCTCCAATGGTTTAAATCCATTCCAGCTGCAGTCATTAATCCTTCATCTAATTCAGTAACTTTTCTCTTGCATTCACAAAGTCTCCTTATAAGCCTTTGTGCCACAATTATATTTATTGCATAGGCAATTAAGAATGGCTCAATACCCATTTTATAAAGTCTTGCAACTGCACTAGGAGCATCATTGGTATGGAGAGTTGAAAAAGTTAAGTGGCCTGTATTCGCAAGCTTAATTGCAACTTCCGCAGTTTCTTTATCTCTCATTTCACCTACAAGAACAATATCAGGATCATGACGAAGGATTGATCTAATTGCTTGCTCAAAATTCATTTTGTGTCCTATCTTCAGCTGTCTAGCGCCTTCAATTACATATTCAACAGGATCTTCAACGGTAAGCACATTAACAGTAGGATCAATTACTTGATGAAGAGCCGCAACGAGAGTTGTACTTTTCCCGGATCCGGTCGGCCCAGTTAGAATAACCATACCCTGAGGCTGAGCGATAGCCCTTTGGAATGCCTGTTTTGCATATCCAGTCAAACCAAGCTTATCAAGATCCTTAACTACCTTTCTATCATCAAGAATTCTTATAACTACACTCTCAAATTTATTTTTTAACTCTGTCCCGACCATAGGCAGCACAGAAACTCTAAACCTAATAAGATAGCCATCAATCTCGCGCTGTATAAAGCCGTCTTGAGCTCTTTCTCGTTCAAATCTATCCATACCTTTGGATCTATCTTTAACGACTGCTATTACGGCTTCAGGTAAAGTATTATCCTGCACATGCCAAAGCTGAAGGTTACCGTCAATTCTAAGCAGTATATCAGTTTTATTACCCGATTTGGGAATGAAATGAATATCACTGGCTCCTTTTCTAACTCCCTCAACGAGCGCCCCTTCGACAAGATTGATTAATGCGCTTTTATTTATTTCTGATTCCAGTTCCTGCTCATCAAGTGTACTATCATCGGCAGTGTCAATGTGAATTTCTTCGGATTCTTCCATCCTCTTTAAGAAAACATTTTCCGGAGGAAGGATTATTTCGATTAATTTTTCATAATCTTTTTGCCGTATGAAAATGACTTCATATCTTTTTGCATTTAATCCAAAGGCAATTTTAGGAATATTCCTATCGGTAGGATCAACCGCAGCAAGAATCAGCTTATCCTTTATCCTATCGTCGTACATATAAGGGATAATCTTATTCTTTATCATCTCATCTTTTAATTGCTCATCGGCACTATTAATAATTTGCCTGATGGATTCAATTCGCTGCGGTGGTATTTGATCTATAGGGATATCAAACTCTCTGAAAGCATAAAGTATAGCTACTTCCCTGAATATAGTATCGTGATCATACTTAAAATCTTGAACCAAAATTTGAGCAAGGTTCCGTTTGATTTTAGAATTATCGTTAGCCTTAGCCGCTAAACCTTTTTCCAGTGTTTCAGCATCGATCACTCCTTTCTTAAAAAGAAGGTAACCGATCTTATCTGTCATTTCAAGATTTGTGTCAATCATTATGAAGTATATTTTTTAATTAAAAAAACAAGATGGCTCATTTCAATCTGATTTCTCCTTACGCGAAATTATTTTCAATGTATGTTTGATTGTTCGTACCAGGTGTTTTGGGTCTTACTGTCGCTGTTTCCGCTGATACCAGGGTAAGTGCGATCATTACCACCATAATGACCATAGCAATTGTAACCTGGACAACCTCAATAAAGTTTTTCAATTTATAAACAGTTTCACTTTCATAATAATTTGCTAACTGCAACGAAGTATTTTTAATCGTTCCTGTTTCCTCACCAGAGTGCAGCCTTGAAAGAGCTGTTTCCGTAAAGACTCCGGTGGCTTCGAATGCGTCGGTAATACCTATTCCTTTTTTAACCATCAAAGGAATAGCGATATTTTTAACTCTATCTTCAAAATATTTATTTCCAGTCGCCTCAGCAGCAATTCTCACTGGTTCAATGCTTTCGGCAGAGCCGCTATACAGGGTATAAAACACTCTGCAATAAACTTCTATCAGGGTTTTATGAATAAGAGGACCGATAACCGGGAGCTTTAAAACATATTGATCAATAAGGAATCCACCTTTTTTAGTTTTTGAGTATCGCCATAGAAATATCGGCGGTAATAATGTAACTGCGGTTACAATTAAAATATTCTCTATAAGGAAATCACTTAAATCAAGAGTGAATGCGGTCATCGGCGGTAGCTCAACTCCAAACTTTACAAACAATTTCGCAGTTTCGGGGAAAATATATGCTACGTAGAAAAGGACAGCCAGAAAAAGAACGAAAAGAGTAACGATGGGTGTTATTAAAGCGCTTCTCATATTCTTTTTAAATTCTTGCCGTCGTTCCAAGAACTTTGCTGTGGCTTTATAAATTTCAGTCATATTACCACTTTTTGAAGCTAATCCTAACATATATGCGGTAAATTTTCCGAAGACTGCCTGATATTTTAGGAAAGTAACTTCACTATCGGCACCTTTTTTTAATTCATTGTTGATCTCTTTTAAAGTATCTCTTAAAGTTTTATTTGGTGTATCGTTTATGAGAAGAGTAAGGATTTCTCCATAAGCAAGCTTTTGATCAAGGAGTTCTGCGCTAATTTTAACATAGGTTACTATATCTGCGGTCGGAGGTTTAGGATTAAACTCAAAAAGTTTTTTATTTACTGCTAATACTTGATAACCAAGTCTCGAGAGAGCATCCTCCACTTCCCTTTTTGTATAAGCTTTCTGCTCACCTTTAATAGGCTTTTCATTACCTTTTCTTACCCTATAAAGGAATGTCGATTTTTTTTCAATAGCTTTAATCTTTAATTGATTTTTCTCAGCCAGTTTATAAATTTTTTTCTTTCCTTCTCTCAAAGAAGGAGCGGAAAGTGCCCCGCTGATTGTTTGGCCCCCAGGTTTCTCAGCCGTAAATTTGAATTCGATCATTATTGATTCTCTTAATTTTTTATTGCTTTAGTGCAAGTTTAATGCCTGAAAATTTTATTAAATAAATTAAAATATACACTCGTCGTTCATAAAATTGATTTAAGAAAGTAATCTTTTCATTTATGCAGCTTTAAAAATAAAAAAACGATCATCGTTTAAGACATATTATCAACTTTAAAATCCTATCTACTTTGATAGAGACGTTATGCCGTGCCCCTTTAACTCATTCTTTCTTCAGGTCATGACAACAAAAAAGGCTGTAAAAAATTACAGCCTTTTTTAGGTGCTTATTAAAACCTATTGAGCTACTACCGAAGAAGAAATTGAGCTATCTGTTACAGCAGTAACTACAACCCATTTTGCTGCATAATCAGCATCTGTGGGTGTTGCTGTAAACTCAATGCCTGTAAGTGTTCCAGCAGATGAAATTTCCCATGTAGCATCAGTTGAGTGAATAAGGTTTGCCGGAAGGTTCGGCCATACTTTGCTATCAAAATTCGCAAATGAATTACCGCCGCCATTCATTGCTACTGGTTTTTTGTAATACTGCTGTGCCATTGCGCCAATATTGGTACCCTGCATAACAATAGAATCCTGTGTGGAAGATTCAGCATTAGCATTAAAAAGGTTAATACCAACAACGACTGCAATACCGACTACTATAACACCGAGCACGATTAAAAGAAGCTGTTGCTGACCCATTATAGATCTCCTTTGTTGTTTATAATGTTTGGTTAATTAAGCTCTAACCTTCGAGGTTAGACAACATATTATTTTAACTTCGAAGGTTCTAAAGTTCTAATTTATAAAGACCAGCAAAAAACTTGAGTTTTAGCTGAGAGCTTAGTTTTATTACCTTCTTGTATTTGGCATTAAAATCAGAGAAAAATATGCCAAGTAAATGAGACGTTCATTTTATTTGTCTTCTATGAAATTTTGGGTAGGTGAATGCGTCACGTAAAAATTACATGTAATAATTGGGATGAAAAGTCCTTAAGGAATATTTAAAAAGGCTCAAATTTAAGGCTTTAAATAGTAAAAGTTCTTTCTATATTTTTGTGGTATGATTTATTCTAGATAAAAGATCGAACTTGGAGATTTCAAAATTATTGCTGCTACCTTAGCTTTTAAAGACAGTTCCCTCGACTGCTCCCGAGTAACACTAGATAGAAAGATGTACATTATAAAAGCTCCACTTACTTTTGCAGGAAAAATTGTATATCCCTTAATGAATTTTTATTGCGAAAAAAGCAGCTAATTTATAAAACAGAGTTACGATTGTATCATGATAAATAGCTCACTTAGTTATTATTCCATTTCCCTTTAGAGCTGCAATTGTAAATTCCGATATTAGATAATCTTTAAAATTACTTTTTATTTTTTTATAATAATATGAAGCCCTCTCAAGCTTTCTATATCTTAACTCATAGATTATGCGTTGTTCTAGCATAAAAGGTATCAGAGAATAAATATATGCATCAAAGTTATTAAATGGTTTTTCGTTTAGTCTTATTTTAAATTCTTCATCATTAATTGGGTAATATGAACCATCAAAAACTAAACGGAAATAGAATGGATACGGCACCAAAGAAGAATTAGGAAGAAATTTAATAATTCCCATGCTTAATGGTTTTAATATAACATCCAAACCGACAAATAAATTTTGGCGCTTCATAATAGTATTACCATTCTCCAGAATGTTAAACCTTTGACTTCGGCGGTACCAGTCATTGAATATAAATGAATATACACTAATAATTGAGATATCTGTTCTGACATTTTCCACGTCCTTAAAATATAATCCCGGGGCAATGAATATACTCCATTTATCTGTCAGCAAAACAGAATTTGGCGGCAATTCAGAAATTGATGCTTTATAAAAATCTTCGTAAAGATAGTCATCAGAATGATCAGCATAATTGAAATTAACTGCAAATTGAGTAGATATCAAAAAGATTAAAGAGAAATAAAACAACATCAACATTTTCTTTCTGTTATTAATTAGTTTCACTAAAAAAATCAGCGTGAAAATTGATAAAATACTTAATATCAAGAAAGGAACTAAAAAGTATTCATTTATATCCGGTATCTTATAGCTAAATGCTAATGTAATTGATGTAATCAGAATAAGAATTAAATAAGAAACCACTTCTTTTCTAAATAAAAACAGCAATAATAATCCGGCTATACCGACCAGAAAGGATAGAGAAAATTCCCCGGTTGAAAATCTTTCTTTTGAAAAATTAAAACTCAGCATTTTGAGAAGTACACCACTTTGTTCTTTTGCAGCATCAAAGCTCTGCAACATATATTTTGAGTATTCCTTTGCCGTTGCATGATCAAATAATGATTTGAGAGTTGATGGATCGCCATAAGACCATGGCGGATTCATTTTTGCACGAAGCATCAAACCCAAATAAAATAATGAAGCAACTAATCCGGATATAAGAAAGAGTAAGAGAATTGATGCAAAGCTTTTTTTATTTAATCCCTCGCAAAAGAAAAAGATTATTATTGTTGCCGGTAATAAATATAATGTCATTAAATGATTTGAAAATCCAAAACCAATAAAAAGAAATAATAACCACCATTTTTTAAAAATTAAAGCGATCGAGTCACTGCTTTTTTCTCCTTGATTATTGATGAATTTTAATAATGTTAGCAAGATAATTGCTGATGTTAAAAATATTTGAAATGAATAAACTTCAACTCTTGTGCTTTGCAGCCAGAAAGTTGCACTGTAGGCTAACATTAAACCAGCATAAATAGATATTAGGATTATATCAGTGTTTTTAACCTGGTATATGTCGCTTAATTGTTTTCCCCTATTATTCAGAAATAAATTAAAGTTTTTTAAAATCAATAAGGAGGTTCTAATAACTATAACTACAGTAAGTGAACACCAGATTGCACTTAATAAGTTTAATTTAAAGACAGTAGTAAATGGAAGCGGGATTTTATTAAACAAGTATCCAATCAGAATAAATAATGGATAACCTGTTGGATGTGGAATACTCAAAGTAGCCTGAGACATAGTAAGTTCGCCAGAATCATTCTCACCGATAGAGGGACCTATTGTAAATGTGTAGGTTACAAAAACCAGAACCCCTGTAATTTCAGGGTAATATTTCTGCAGGAAGCGTTTCAATTTATTTTTCACCTTAAAAAAAAATTTAAAAAATTAATTCCCTTAGCTTATCTGATTTTTATATGCAATTCCTTCAATTGTTCTTCACTTACAGGAGAAGGGGATTCATCCATCAAGGAAACTGCACTTGCGGTCTTTGGAAAAGCAATAACCTCTCTGATAGAATTTTCGCCTGCAAAAATCATTGCCATTCTATCAAATCCGAATGCAATGCCTCCATGGGGCGGTGCACCATATTTAAATGCATTTAGCAGAAAGCCGAATTTTTGTTCGGCTTCATTTTCAGTGATACCCAAAACTTTAAACATTTTTGACTGCATCGATGCATTATGAATTCGAATACTGCCCCCCGCGATTTCACTGCCATTTAAAACAAGATCATATGCTCTGGCTCTTACACTTGAAGGATCAGTTTCCATTAGAGGAGCATCCTGAAGGTGAGGAGATGTAAATGGATGATGCATCGCGTAATATCGTTTTGTCTGCTCATCCCACTCAAGTAAAGGAAAATCAGTAACCCATAACAGCGCCGGCTGGGAATCGCCTTTTATCAGATCAAGCCTTCTAGCCATTTCTAATCTAAGATTACCCATGATGGTCAGCGTTTTGTTTTTAGATCCGGATAAAATAAACAACAAATCGCCCGGTTTTGCGCTTAGGGATGCGATGATATTTTTCTTTTCTTCTTCGGTAAGGTATTTTGAAATGGGAGCTTCCAGATCATTTTCCTTAACTCTCATCCAAATTAATCCGCCGGCACCAAGCTTTTTTACGAAGTCAGTAATCACATCAAGCTGATTTCTTGTATAGTCTCCGCATTTAGGAGCTACCAACCCGGTAATAATACCGTTATTTTTTATCT
This sequence comes from Ignavibacteriaceae bacterium, assembly GCA_035542335.1. Classification (GTDB taxonomy): domain Bacteria; phylum Bacteroidota; class Ignavibacteria; order Ignavibacteriales; family Ignavibacteriaceae; genus DATKLQ01. Next base: position 23,049 of record DATKLQ010000520.1, read on the forward strand.
GGTCTTGAAAAACTTTGAATGAAGTTGCATGAAAAACATGATTTAAAGTCTTCATTTGAAGATCAAACCTCAAATCGGGCTTATCGCTTCCATATTTTTCCATAGCTTCATCAAAAGTTAAGATAGGCAGAGGCAACGGTAATTCCTTATTCCAGATTTCTTTAAATAAAATTTTCATTAATTTTTCAACAATCTCGAAAATCTGATGCTGATCGATAAAGGACATTTCAACATCGATTTGGGTAAACTCAGGCTGCCGGTCCGCGCGCAGATCTTCATCCCGGAAACATTTTACAATCTGGAAATATCTGTCAAAACCGGAAACCATTAAGATCTGTTTATAGGTTTGCGGAGACTGAGGAAGGGCATAAAATTTTCCTTTATGAAGTCTGCTCGGCACAAGATAATCCCTGGCGCCCTCCGGTGTACTCTTCATTAATACCGGGGTTTCTATTTCGATGAAATTATTCTCATCAAAAAATTTCCGAACCAGTTGATACATTCTATGGCGCATTAAAAGGTTTTTCTGGAGAGAAGTTCTTCTTAAATCAAGATACCTATACTTAAGCCGAATATCTTCACTGGTATCAATTTTATCTTTAATAGGTATAGGAGTTGGTTTTGCTTCATTCAGTATCACCAGTTTATCTACCATAACATCGACATGGCCTGTGGCAAGGTTGGGGTTATCGGTCTCCGGGGGCCTTTTCCGAACTGTGCCTTCAACGGAAATGACAAATTCACTCCTAAGTTCTTTAGCCGAATTATGGGCTTCCGGATTAAAGCCGGGTTCAAACACGACTTGTGTAATTCCATAACGATCCCTGACATCAACAAATATTAATCCCCCTAGATCCCGCCTGTTGTCAACCCATCCATTAAGCACAACTTTTTGACCGATATGATTTTCTCTTAATTCTCCGCAAGTATGCGTTCTTTGATTAAAGTACATTTATTCTAAAATACTCCTATAGAATTCTTAAGGTTTTAAAAATAAATAATAAAGAAAGGCTATACAAATATAAACCTGTTCGGGGAATTTATAAGCAGGCCGGAAAAGAATTAAGGATTTACTTTTTCATTTCACCATTTTCCTCAATCTATTAATTTCATCTCTCAAAGCAGCAGCGCGTTCAAACTCAAGATCTTTTGCTGATTGATGCATCTCTTTGGTAAGCTGTTCAATCAGATCCTTCTTTTGATCTGAACTCATATATTTTAAAACCGGTTCGGCAACTTTAGAGAATGTAAAATTATTCTGTTCATCTTTCCGCCTTACGTCGGCAATTGAAGTCGAGGAGAGAATTTCTTCCATGCTTTTAAAGACTGTCTGTGGCATTATTCCATGTTCAGAATTATACTCTTTCTGAAGCTTTCTTCTTCTATTTGTTTCATCAATCATCTTCTTCATCGAATCCGTGAGAATATCGGCATACATTATAACTTTTCCATTTACGTTCCTGGCGGTTCTGCCGGCAGTCTGCATTAAAGATCTTTCACTCCTCAAAAACCCTTCCTTATCTGCGTCAATAATGGCAACCAAAGAAACTTCAGGCAGATCGAGGCCTTCTCTTAAAAGATTAACGCCGACAAGCACATCAAAATCTCCCAGCCTTAGATCACGTAATATTTCCACTCTTTCAAGCGCATCGATATCGCTGTGAATATAACGAACCTGTATACCAATTTTATCGAGATAATCAGAAAGATCCTCAGCCATTTTTTTAGTAAGTGTAGTAACCAGAACTCTTTCTTTTCTTTTTGATCTCTCCCTTATTTCAAATATAAGATCATCAATTTGTCTTTTTATAGGTCTTACCTCAATTTCAGGATCAAGAAGCCCGGTAGGTCTTATAATTTGCTCAACAATTACACCGCTGCTTTTCTGAAGTTCAAATTCAGCGGGAGTTGCGCTGACAAAAATTACCTGATTCAACATCGACTGAAACTCCTCGAACTTCATGGGACGATTATCCAATGCAGAAGGAAGCCTAAAGCCATACTCGACCAGGGTTTCTTTTCTTGAACGATCACCGTTGTACATTCCTCTTATCTGCGGAATAGTAACGTGAGACTCGTCTACAACGAGCAGGAAATCCTTGGGAAAATAGTCAAAAAGATTATAGGGGCGTGAACCAGGAGCACGACCGTCAAGATGTCTAGAATAATTTTCAATTCCAGAGCAATACCCGATTTCTTTCATCATTTCCAGATCGAAACGGGTTCTTTGTTCAATCCTCTGAGCTTCAAGATATTTTTCCTGCGAGCGGAAATACTTTAACCTTTCTTCAAGCTCAATTTCAATATTATGAATTGCAGACTGCATTTTAGATCTATCGGAAACAAAATATTTAGCCGGATAAATTGCCGAAGATTCCACTTCTTTAATAACCTGCCCGCTAACGGAATCAATAACGCTTAATTTTTCAATATTATCATCCCAAAACTCGATCCTTATTGCTTCTTCATTCTGATATGCCGGGATTATTTCTACGACATCTCCCCTAGCCCTGAAAGTACCTCTAGTAAACTCATAATCATTCCTGACGTAATAAATATCAATCAAATCATGGAGCAATTTTTTGCGAGAAATATTCTGTCCCTTTTTCAATAAAATAATCTGATTGGCATACTCCTGAGGCGCACCAATACCATAAATACAGCTTACGCTTGCAACCACGATTACATCCTTTCTCCCTTCTATTAATGAGGTAGTTGCTTTTAGGCGGAGCCGATCAATCTCTTCATTCACCGAAAAATCTTTTTCAATATAAAGATCACTAGAAACCACATATGCTTCAGGCTGATAGTAATCATAGTAGCTGATAAAAAATTCAACTGCATTTTTTGGAAAGAAGTTTTTAAATTCGGAGTACAGCTGAGCTGCCAAAGTTTTGTTATGAGAAATAATAAGGGTCGGTTTATTAACTTGAGCAATAACATTTGAAATAGTAAAGGTCTTACCGCTTCCGGTTACACCGAGGAGTGTCTGATACTTTTCATTGCTGTTTAATCCCTGCACTAACTGCTCGATTGCCTGCGGCTGATCCCCGGAAGGTTTATATGAGGAACTTAGTTCAAACTTTTCCATAATTACTGCTCTGCTTTAACTTCAACTGCATGAAAATGATCAGGATGAAGATGACCTTTCAGAATTAATTGTTGAGCCGATTTGATATTTCCCGGTATATCCAAAGGAGCCTGAACCAGCTCCTGGTTTCCCTTATTGTCAACAACGTAAAACGTTGTTATTCCGTTTTGGGTATCCCTGCTTATTCCTTTCTCAGCCAACAGCATAACTTTAATATCTTTATTTGCAGAATTGTTAGTGTCAAAATCGGAAAAAGAACCTAAACCTTCTTTAGGAGAAAAATATGTCGAATAGATTATGCTTAAGACCGCTATGATTAATAAAGGCAAAATAAGTTTTTAGATAAATTTCATTTATGAATCTGATTTCCTTATAAGAATAAATTTAATAAAATTCTATATCAACCTGCTGTTCCGAATCTTTTTAAAAAAAATTACCGGGAAAAAAATTTGAGGTTTTAAAGAATTGAATTATTCTTATTTATTTTATTTAACAACACGAAGCTTAAAATATACTTCTTCAGGAGAAAATATTCCGGAAAAAAACCTTTCATAAATTACAGGCTCAATATTTAAAATGAAATCCATCCACTTTAATACAAAAAAATGAGAAGTAATAAACTTTTTCTCTAAGATTTCAAACTTTGCATTTGCCTCATAATTTGTACGATGATTCAGCTTCCACCTTTCATAGAACTTTAATTTCCGGGTCCCTAAATATTCATAGTTATCAAAAGTCCTGATGGAAAACGGGATTTTGTGATCCGGTTCACCAAAATATTTGGTATTTAAAAAAAAGGGAGCATAAACGATAATTAAAGCATCCGGCTTTGAAATCCGGTAAAGCTCAGATACCACTTTATGAAAGTTATCAAGGTGCTCCAAAATATGGGATGCATAAATTTCCTCAAAGGCATTATCATCAAAAGGATACGGAAATTTGTTTATATCATGCACCAAGTTTCCACCATAATCTACAATATCCAGGTTTATATAACCCTCTTTTATATCTTTACCGCAACCCAAATTGAGCTTCATAAATAGAATAATTACTAATAATAAAGATTATTACAAATTTCATCAAAATAACTTTTATTAAATTAAATAAAAAACCCCCAAAAAAGGGGGCTTTCAAATTTTTGCCGGTTCGGGATTTAGGTTAGTTCATTGAAACGATAGGGAAATTTACTCCTTTTAAACTAACTTGTTCAATATTGACTCTTGCAATACCTTTATCCAAGATATCAAGTTCTAAAGCTGCTGCTTTAGAAAGGTCAAGCTGCCTGCCCCTAATATAAGGACCCCTATCATTGATCCTAACAATAACGGACTTATTGTTTCTTGGGTTGGTTACTCTTAATAACGTCCCAAATTTAAATGTTTTATGGGCAGCAGTTAAAGCCATTTGGTCGTAGATTTCACCGTTAGCAGTACGCTTACCGTGAAATCTGGGACCGTACCAGGAGGCTAACATATTCCCTTTATCTATATACTTAACTA
>DATKLQ010000521.1:0-4474 GCA_035542335.1 Ignavibacteriaceae bacterium
CATGCATCCATGCATCCATGCATCCATGCATTCATTCTATCCTTCAGCCATTCATCCATCCATCTATTCCTTCAAAATCTAATCTTTAGTCCTGACTTCCGGTCATTGTAAGTGCTTTGCGGGTTGACTATTTTTGAAAAAAAAATTTCAATGAAAATAGCAATCTGCCAGATAAATACTACTGTCGGCGCAATTCCTCAGAATAAAAATAAAATTATAGAATGCTATAACAGGGCACTTTCCGACGGAGTTGATTTAGCTATAATGCCGGAGCTCAGTTTAGTCGGCTATCCGCCTCTCGATCTTGTTGAGAAAAAGGAATTCCGTAAAGCTGCGAGGGAAGCAGCACTCGAAATTGCCGCTGCAACAAACGAAACGGGCCTTATATTCGGATCCATTACCGAAAGATCGGACAGGATAGGAACGGATGTTCACAATTCAGCCCTCCTATGTTATAACGGGAAAATACAGTTTATTCAGCATAAATCATTGATTCCAAACTATGATGTTTTTGATGAAATGCGGTATTTCGATCCTGCATCCGAAATTTTTGTACATGAATTTAAAGGAGAGAAATTAGGTATTTCCATTTGCGAAGATATTTGGAACGATGCCGATTACTGGTTCCGGCAGCGTTACAGCCGGGATCCCGTGAATGAATTAATTGCGAAAGAATCGACTCTCCTTATAAATATCTCTGCAAGCCCTTATTCATACGGCAAGAGAGAAGACAGGAGGAAAATGCTTTCGGTTTTAACCCGGCAGAATAAAATCGGATTGGTATATGTCTGCTTTGCCGGAACCCAAACCGATCTTATTTTCGACGGCGCAAGCATGTGCTTTGATAAAGATGGGAATCTGGTCTTACAAGGTGAATCTTATAAGGAAGATTATTTTGTTTTTGATTCATGCGCCGGATATCCTCCTGTCGAAAAATCGGAAGCTTCATTTGAGGAGGAAGTACTCGATGCATTGATTTTCGGTTTGAAAGAGTATTGTTCTAAAGTCGGTTTTAAGAAAGTGCTTTTAGGTTTAAGCGGCGGAATTGACTCTGCCTTGGTTGCCTACATTGCATCCAGGGCAGTCGGTAAGGAAAATGTAAATGCAGTTTTAATGCCGTCTAAGTATTCAACGGAAGGAAGCGTTAAGGATGCAGTCAAGCTAGCCGGCAGATTAGGAATATATTATGAAAAGATTCCGATCCAGCCGACTGTTGACGCAGCGTTAAAAATGCTTAAGCCGGTATTCGGAGATCTTCCGGAAGATATAACCGAAGAAAATATTCAGGCCCGCATCCGTGCAGTATATTTGATGGCTGTATCCAACAAGTTTAATTCCTTGCTATTATCTACAAGCAATAAATCCGAAATGGCCGTAGGTTACTCTACCCTCTACGGCGACATGGCCGGAGGCCTTGCAGTTATTGCGGATGTATATAAAACCGATATTTACAAAATTGTTAAATACATTAACCGCAATGAGGAAATCATACCCGATGAAATAATAAAAAAGGCTCCGTCGGCAGAATTGAGTTTCGGGCAAACAGACCAGGATACCCTTCCTCCTTACAATCTCCTCGATAAAATTCTCAAGATGTACCTGGAAGAGAATAAGGAGATAAACGAAATTACCGAAATAATAGGTGATCCGGATACGGTTAAAAAAGTTCTGCGGATGGTTGATTTAAATGAATTTAAACGGAAACAAGCCGGCCCTGCTTTACGCGTTTCAAAGAAAGCATTTGGCTACGGAAGAAGATACCCGATCGTTCAGGGGTGGAGAAGGTAAGAAGATTACAAAATTACAGGAAAGATTGAAAGATTTAAAAATTTAAAAATTTAAAGATTAAAAAATTAAAAAATTAAAAAATTAAAAAATTAAAAGATTACTGCTCTTAAACAATTTAGCAATTTAACAATTTAGCAATGTTTCACATCCTAATAAGATCTTTTTTCTTTTCCCTGTTTTTTATCAATTTTACATTCCCCCAATTCGGAGTTCAGAAGGATCTTATTAAAATTCAAAGCTATAAATCCCTGGACAAAATTTCCCCGGGAGGTGAGTTTAAACTGGCGGCAAAAATAAACATTAAAGATTCTTGGCATATAAATTCGAATAAACCCCATGAGGATTTTTTAATCCCTACCGAATTCACAATTGAAACAAACCCGAATTTCATCCTTAAAAGTATTGTTTATCCGGCTCCGGAGGATGTAAAATTAGCATTTTCCGAAAAACCGTTATCGGTTTGGCAGAATGAAATAATAATAGCGGCTTTAATCCAAACCTCCGATAAAATTAAAGAAGGGGAATATCCGCTGGTTATCAGATTGAATTACCAGGCCTGCAATGATCATGTTTGTCTTCCGCCTTCATCGGCAAAAGACACAATCATGATCCGGGCTGCCGGTAAGGAAGATGTAGTTAATGAAATAAACCAGGATGTTTTTAACAAGTTAGACTTATCATATTCTGCCGTAGATCTTAGTAAATCCATTGAGAAAGAAAATCCTATTTCCTCCGCCCTTGAAAAAAACGGCCTTTTGCTCGGAATTATTTTGGTCTTTTTAGGCGGGCTTGCGCTGAATTTAACTCCGTGTGTTTATCCACTGATCCCGATTACTATCGGATATTTCGGCGGGCAGGCCGAAGGAAATACAAAAAAACTTTTTATCCTAGGAGCATTGTACATAGTAGGAATGTCATTAACTTATTCCGTAATCGGAGTAGCTACGGCTTTAAGCGGGGCAATTTTCGGCTCGCTCCTGCAGAATACTTTTGTAATCATTTTTATCGCATTAATTTTTGTCGCATTGTCATTAAGTATGTTCGGATTATATGAGTTCAATCTCCCTAACACTCTCGTAGCAAAAGCCGGCGGTGCAAAGGGGGGTTATTATGGTGCCTTTTTTATGGGGCTTACAATGGGAATTGTCGCAGCTCCCTGTATTGGTCCGTTTGTGCTCGGATTGGTTACTTATGTCGCTGCAAAGGCAGATCCATATTTTGGTTTTTTGATGTTCTTTGTTCTTTCGCTCGGGCTCGGGCTTCCTTACATGATCCTTGCAGTTTTTTCAGGCAAAATTAAAAAACTGCCCAAGAGCGGTGAATGGATGAATGCAGTTAAACATGTTTTCGGATTTATACTTCTCGGTATGGCCGTTTATTTTATACTTCCTCTGCTCCCTGATTCAATATCCGGATACGTACTTCCGGTTTATCTTTTTATAGCAGGCTTTTATCTTTTATTCTTTGATAAATCTTCCAATACCGTTAAAGGATTTAGGATTTTTAAGATACTTTTTTCAGTTGTAATCATTGCAGCTGCGGTTTATGCAGTGGTGCCTTCAAATAAAAATACAATTAATTGGACCCCTGTTCCGGAAAATCCCGCGGTCAATAATGCTTCTCCCAAAAAAGGAATAATAATTGATTTTTATGCCGACTGGTGCATACCATGTAAGGAGCTGGATGCTAATACTTTTTCTAATCCGCAGGTTATAGAAATAGCAAAAGATTTTTATACATATAAAGCGGACATGACAAAGTCACTATCTCCGGAAGTTGAAAAACTAAAAGATAAATATAAAATTGTTGGAGTTCCGACTATATTAGTAACTGATTTTAAAGGAAAAGAATATAAAAGAATCACTGGATTCGTTAATGCTCAAGAATTTTTGGAAATTCTAAACGGAATTAATTAATTCTTTCTTCATTATGAGATTAAAAAAAGAAGAAATCAAAATCATTAAAACAATAATTAATGAATTTGATCCTAAAGGAGAAATCAGGTTATTTGGTTCAAGGATAGACGATAAGAAAACAGGAGGAGATATAGATTTACTTTTGATCTCCGATATAATTAAATTTCCCGATAAATTATCTATTCTTGTAAAATTAAAGGAAAAACTAGGAGATCAAAAGATAGATATATTGATTTATAATCCTAAAGAAACTTTCCACAGAATTGCCTATAAAGAAAGTATAATTTTATGAACGGGGACCTACATCAGCTCCTTAAAGCTGAACTTGCAAAAGCTGAAAAAGCGGCAGCCCGGTTGAAAATCTCTTTTGATAAATGTACTATTATTGGTAAAAAGAAAACTTATAATGATGATGAACTGGGATTATTTGAGAGCCTTACTTCAAGATTTGCTCGAATGAGCGATATATTGATAAAAAAAATATTTCGTTTAATTGAAAAGATTGATCTGGATGATAACAAAACAATCAGAGATTCTATTTTTTTAGCTGAAAAAAAAGGTTTGATTAATAACTCGGATAGTTTTATCAAGATACGCGAATTAAGAAATTTTACTGCACACGAATATGAAGATGAAGAACTTTACCCGGTTTTTTCGGAAATGCTTAAATTGACTCCATCCCTCTTTGATTCACTGGCGAGAATAAAAAACTATTCCCGGAAATATAATTTATAATTTTGCTTCCTGTTTTAGGTTCTTACTCCTGTCTC
>DATKLQ010000522.1:0-8111 GCA_035542335.1 Ignavibacteriaceae bacterium
TGATAAGCCAGTTTTTTACAGTTGGGAATATAATTTTATAAGGATCAATCTTTAAAATAATTACGGAAGCAGGTTTACCTTTGCTTAGAATAGGTATATATATGTCCAAATCGATCTTAAAACCCGAAGGATTTCTATAAAAATTGCTGAACTTTATATTACCGTCCTTTAATGCTGAATTTACCGAGTCTATAATAAAATTATCAACATCGGGATTCATGCAGAGAATACACTTTCTATCCGAATTTAATATAAAAATATTTTTATAATCATGGTTCTTAAACATGGTCTCAACAACACGGGCAATTTTTAAAGAATCAGCCTTAGTAGGCGAAGAGGTAAAACCGGGGAGTTTTTCCTTTATATAAAAATTTGAATAGAGGTAGGCCGCATCTGAAAACCTTTCATTAAACCATTGCTTTATTTCCGAAGATTTTATTTTTGCCAGAGTCTGCAAATATTCACGGTTTTCCCTGCGTTCATTATGTCTTTCATCAAGGTAGAAATTAGTTATCAATCCTAGAAAAATGATAATGAAGAGGAGAAATGAATAAACAAAAAACCTGTTTAATTTTAGGCGAAATTTAAACATCGGATAATTATATCTTAATATAAAACCAGAAAGGCCGGAGTAATAAAGTCAATTTGCATGCCGCAAGCTATATTTATATATATCAACAATTTTCTTGAATAGATTTCTATTCTTAGGAAAAAGATCACCGGTTTAAGTCGCTATTTTCCCGGATCAGGAGAATTGAAATACAGAATTTCTATAAGAACTATTAAAATTTAGGAGAGAAAATATCAAAAAAACAGGAATAGGCCTAATTAAAAGAAATTTTTTATGCTTTTCATTTTCAACAAGATTTTTATCTGGTTTAAAAAAAAATTGACCGGCTTGGAAAACCGGTCAATCTTAATCCGTTACTCAAGTAAAGGAGAGCTTCGGATACCTCATCGTAATCAATCACAATAAAAATACATCGTATGGCAAAACAAAAATAAATGGCGATAAAGAAAAAAAGAAAATAGATAATCACATTTAAACGAATATGTGATGTAAATTAAGTAAGTAAAGAAAATATATAGAGTTTGGATATCTAAAAGGTGAGCTAAGGCAAAATTCAAATTAACGGATTTATTAAAACTTGAGGCTGAGACTAAGGCTGAGGCTAGGTTGAAGGTCTCGGATTAAGGAGGAAATCCAGATTGAACAAGCGCTAAAGAATTTCGGATTTCGGATTTCGAATTGAATGAGAGATCATCCTAAATCATAAATCTTAAATCATTAATCTTTGTTCTTAAATCAAGAAGAATTTCGAATTTCGGATTGGACTGTCTCCTCCTCAGTCTTAGCCTCAGCCCTAGCCTCAGCTCTCAGCCTCTACCCTCCTCTGATATTTCCAAAATAATTTCCTTCGTAAGCGGTTTCACTATATAGTCTGCTACATTTTTATTTGCGCCGGCCCTGGCTTTATCCCGGGGATCCACTGAAGAGGAAAGGATATATATTTCCAGCTGCTTTTTAATTATTTCATCAAGGCTGTCAAAGCGCTCAAGAAATTCCCAACCGGACATTAAAGGCATATTGAGGTCCAATAGAATTACTGAAGTCGATTCATTCCCGTTTTTTGAATATTCCGTTTCAATATACTCAAAACCTTTTTCAGGCAGTGTAAAAGTCTTGATATCAATTTTCCCGACTGCCATCTTAATTACCATTTTGCATAAGGCATTGTTTACAGGATCATCATCAATTACCACAAAACGGGAAATACTTTTCATTTTATTATCAATATGAATCAAATTCAATAATAACTTCGGTTCCTTTATTAACTTCGCTTTCTATTCTTATTCTTCCCCCGAGGACTTCAGTTTGGATCTTTGTCATAAATAACCCCATCCCTTTTCCTTCCGCCTGCGGATGAAATTTTTTATAGAGCCCGAAGAGCTGGTTTTTTTGTTTACTTAAATCTATACCCATTCCGTTATCGGAAAAGTATAGAATTATTTTGCTGTTTTCATTTTTGGTTTTAATATCAATTAAAGGGGTTATACCCGGTCTGCCATACTTAATGCTGTTTGAAATTAAGTTGTAGAAGATGCCGTACAAATAGCTTTTTAGAGTAAAGATTTCACTGACTTCGTCAAAGGAGCTTGTAATCCGGGCATTTTCCCGTTTTATTAAATTCACAAGATCATCTTTCACTTCATTCAACAATTCAGGCAAAAAAACTTTTTCTTTTTTTTCACTGATTTCATTCCTAACCTGCAGAATATTATTTAAATCCCTGATGATTTCATCGAGCTGCTTAATAGAAGAATGCAAACCTCTAATCATAATTTGTCTTTCATCATCGTCCAGCTCCGGCATCTGAAGCATGCTGCTCGTCCCGATAATATTTGCAACCGGAGATTGAAAATAATCAAGCTGATGTTCATTATGTATATTCCTGAATCTCTGGGGGAGAAGGATTCCGAGTGTACTTCCTATTAATTCCTGCTTCCTGTATTCGAACAATTTCTCGGACTGATTATTAACAAAAACTATCTCTCCCTTTTTATTTATAACAACTATTGCATCGGGAGTGAAATTAAGAAGCTCCTCAATTTTCTGCTGGGCTTTCCTTTGCTTCTCCTCCGCTCTTTTGCGGTCGGAAATATCCCGGATAGTGCTGATTGCAATGGCTCCATCATCTGTTTCAAAGGGGCTCAGGCTTATTTCAACAGGGAACTCCGAACCGTCTTTTTTTCTTCCGAATAATTCCAGCCCTGTTCCCATTCCTCTTACTCTGGGATACTTAAAATAAGTTGAACGGTGTATTCCATGTATTAGACGGTAGCTCTCGGGAAGAAGAATTTCCAGCGTTTGCCCCAATAATTCTTCGCGGCCGTAACCGAATATTTTTTCCGTCTGATTATTTACCAGAATTATTCTTCCGTCAGGCTTTACTGCAACAACCGCGTCAGGCAAAAAATTTAGAAAATTCTCAAAATCCTTTTCTCCTGAAACCTGTTTTTCTTGTAAGGGAGGGAAATGAATTTTCATTATTATCTTCTATTCTGTTCATCTTCATCTTAATCAGAAAGTATAACTTTATAGCAGCAGAACCAACAAAGGGACTTAAATTTATAAATACATTTTGGATATAGCAAGATGATTGGAAATTTTTCTTTTTTTTGTCTGTAACCGTAAAATAAACAATTAATAGTAACTCTTGATTTCGATAAAAAATTAGGCGGGATCAGGGATAAACAAACCGAAAAAATGATTCCCCGTTTAGTCGAATATATTAAAGAATTACTTCAAAGAGAGGATATCTACATAAAATAATCTTCTTCTTTCTTATTACCTTATGAATATTGAATAAAAATTAATGTCCTCCTAAGGCAGGTATTTTTTCATTTAATTTCTCAGGCTGAGACTCTTTAACCATTAGCCAAAGCGTCGCGGAAATTGCTAAAGAAATTGTGCTCACAATGAATATTAAACTTTTATCCTGAGCCTGGCTCACAGCCAACCCGATTCCAAAACTCGCAACTAATTGCGGGAGTACAACCGAAAGATTAAACAGTCCCATAAATAATCCCATTCTGGACTGATCCACCTGCTGAGAAATTATTGCAAAAGGTAAACTTATGGTTGAGGCCCAGCCAATCCCCAGTACAGCCATAACCAAATAAATAATTAATGAGGAAAATCCGAACTGAAGCATTATGAAATAACCTAATGCCATAGTAGCAATGCAGACAAAATGAACCTTAACTTTACCGAATTTTCTTGCCATGGGTTCAAGTGTAAAAACCGGCAGCACCGAAGCAACTGCATTCAGAATCAAAAAACTAATCGTTACCACTTTACCCATTTCAGTTGAAACTGCATCTGGGATTGTGCTGCCCTGTGTATATCCGTAAACTTTATGCTGAACATATGCGAACATATAAACAAACATTGTCTGAATTCCGACCCAGGTAAATGAGTGAGCAGCCAGCACTTTTTTAAATGCAATAATTCCTCTTTCGGCCGGGAGGACGGATTCAGTTTTCTGCATTAAAACTTTAAATATAAATCCAAGCGTGATTATCAAGCAGAATATTTCAGCGTAATAATTATCTAATTGAATTTTGAGCAGCTTTAAGCTCAAAGCATAGACTGCGTAAATCAAGAATCCCCAAAGAGGCTGAATATAATTCAAAATTTCCCGAAAGGAAGTTTTAGCTTCGGATTTGATTGCTGCTTCTTTTTCCCCGGTGATGATTCTCGGTTCCTCAATCAATAAAGTAGGCAATAATGATAGAATTAAAACCAGGAAGACACCAAAATATATTAAAACATAATTATCCCAAACTGCTCCAATAACATAAGCGAGCACTCCAAATGTCCCGGAGATTGTCTGCATCCATGTATAGCCTTTTGTGCGTTCAATCCCTTCAGGAGTTACATCGGCTATTATTGAGCGTGTAGGATTAAAGCTTACATTTATTGATAAATCAAGCGTTAAAGCCACAGCGATTGCTACACCCAAAATGCCGCTCATACCAAGAGATCTGGAGATTATATCAATATTGGGCAGGGCAAGAAGCATCATTGAGGCCAGGAATCCTCCGATAAGAATAAAAGGCCTCCTTCTGCCGTTCCAAACCCAGACTTTATCGCTTATAATTCCAATAATCACCTGCCCAAGTATTCCAGCTATCGGTCCCGCAGCCCAAACAAGCCCTACATCGTGAATATCAAGTTTGTATTTTGTACTGAGAATCCAGCTCAAGGCTGAAATCTGTATGGATAATGCAAACCCCATTGCAGTAGCAGGAAGGCTAAGAATCGCATAAAATGAATTGCTTAATTTTTTTTGAATGCTTAACATTTAAACCCTATATTCTGGTTAAATTATATTATTTAATTCTCTAATTTATAAATAGTTATATTCATTGGCCTCAAATTAATTTTAGTATTATTTCCCAGGTTAATAATTTCATCCGACATAATATTTATTAATCTTTTAAAACTTCCTAATTGATCCGAAACGGTCCTTAGATCATATTCCTTTAATGTATTATTATCATTTACTGCAATCATAATTTTCCGGCTATTTAAGATTTTGAAATAGACATAAATTCCATTTTCGGGAGGAAAATGAATCATCTTCCCTTCCGCTATTTCCGGGTATTTTTTTCTAATATTTAAAAGATCCTTTAAGAAATTAAACATTTCATTTTGTTCCGGGGTTCTGCCGTTCGTAATAAAGGCATTGACTGAATCTCCGGGGAAGCCTCCCGGAAAATCCGAGCGCAGTGTACCATCGTCTTTCCCGCCGATCATTGCGATTTCTGTTCCGTAAAGTATCTGGGGAATCCCGCGGGTTGTTAAAAGCATAGCAAGGGCAAGCTCAACCTTTTTAATATCTCCCTTTGCATAAAGCATTCCGCGTACAAGATCATGATTATCAATAAATGTAAGCAGATCGTCAGGATTAGGGTAAATAAAATCTTTTGATAATGTTTCGTAAATGTTATATAAATCCCCGGTTCCGCTAAGATATTTATAATAACTGTCACGCATCTCAAAATCGGTTACCGAGGGGAGATATGTATCCGGAGAAACCGATAATTTATTTCCGGTTTGATAATCGGCAAGGAATAGAGAGTTTCCTGTCCATACTTCCCCCACAATATTTAAACCGGGATATTCATATAGGATTTCTCTGCCCCACTCTGCCGCAAATTTCTGATCGATGTAGGGGTAAGTATCTTCCCTTATTCCGTCTAGTCCGGTATATTCTATCCACCAAATAGTATTTTGAATTATATAATTTGCCACAAAAATATTTTTCTGGTTAAGGTCGGGCATTTCATTGACAAACCAGCCTTCGCTGACGTTCCTCATTGTCGAGCTGTCGGCGTGGATATCCGAATAAATCATTTTATGATGCATTGCAGGGAGATGATCTTCCACGCTTCCGTTAATCCAATCCTTAAATGGAAGATTTTTCAGCCAAGGGTGATCTATGCTGCAATGATTACTTACATGGTCCAGGATTATTTTCAGGTCTTGGTCATGAGCCTCTTCAACTAGTATTTTATAAAGTTCGTTAGTTCCGAAGCGGGGATCGATTTTATAAAAATCCGTAGCAGAATAGCCATGGTAGCTGATCCTTGTATTGTTTTCCACCAAGGGATTGATCCAGATTGCAGTTATTCCCAGTTCTTTCAAATAATCGAGTTTATTTATAATTCCCTGGATATCGCCGCCGTGCCTTCCAATAGGACTTTTCCGGTTTAAACTGTCGCGGAAACCAGGAATATTATCATTTGAAGCATCCCCGTTTGAAAAACGGTCAGGCATAATTAAGTAGATTACATCTTTATTCGAGAATCCCTGGAACCTTTTCTTCCCTGCATTCCGCGATAATATTGGGAATAAGGCCTCTGCTTGTGAAGCTCCGTTAAATAATTTCAGTTTATAATTATCTTCAGGCAAATTTTCGGGAATTTCTATATCTATAAAACAATATAAAGAACTTTCGGCATTGTGAATTCTCAAAATCTTTATTCCCTCATTATTAAATGCTGCTGAGACATTATTTAGATTTTCTCCGTAAACCATCAGCTGAATTTTATTATGCTTCAATCCTATCCACCAATTAGGCGGCTCAATTTTTTTTATGGAAATCTGGGAATAACTAATCCCTTGAATAATTATTAGAAGAAGAAGCTTAAGGAATCTATTTTTATTCATTAAAGATTCGGAGAATTCATTTTAAATATATCTATTAACTGAAAATATGGAAATGAGAATAATATTGAAAGAAAAAATTACCCCCATGATCGGGTAGGTCTGAATTATCAGGCTTGAACACATTAGATATAAATTCTAAATGTCAAAAACAAAAGCCTGCCTGCCGGACTGTCTTGCCGACAAGCAGGTTACAAATCCATCAAATATATTATTTTAAAGAGGCGGATCCCGCTCCACGGGATAATAATCAATTGAAAAATCTCAATTTCAAAACCACCCAGTTCAGGCTTTTGTAATTTTATCTTTGTTTATTGGATTTTATAATTTATTTGGAATTTGGAATTTGAGAATTGGTGCTTTAACAGGGATTATTCTTGCTTACTTATACCAGTTCTTACTGCTGAATTTTAAATAAATTATAGTGGAATACAGAATAATATAGATCATTAAAGCTGCCCACGACCACGTTAATCCCAAGCCTAAAAAAACTCCCAGGAAATATGCAAGCGGAACAAAAATTAAAAGGTTTGTTACCACTTCGGCCGCCATTACAAATAATGTTTTCCCGGCGGCCTGCAGTCCGTTTGCCAGCACTACTCCCGTTGCATAAAATATCTGAGCTACCCCTGCAATTCGGAGAGCAGGTTTAGCAGTTTCGATTATTGAGGCATCCGTAGTGATCAGCAGGAGCATAACTTGCGGAATAATTATAAAGATTGCACCTAGAAAAAGGGTATAGTAGGTTGCTATCTTTGCAGTTTCAAATCCATAAATTTTTGCCAAATGAAATTTATTGCTGCCGATATTGTTCCCAACTAGGGTTTGTACGGCTATCCCGAAACCAAAGCAGGGCAGAAATGAAATGAATAAAATGCTGGTTATTGCCTGAGTGGACGCCTGCTGTTTAATGCCGATTAAGCCTGTAATTGCAATAAAGCTAAGAAACCCGATAAGAATAAATACATTTTGAAAAGAGACAGGAAGAGAGATTTTATAGATTGTTTTAATAATATTGAAATCCAATTTGAAGTTTTTAAAAAACTTATATTGGTTTCTATAAGCAGGCAATAGTATTATGATAAAATAAAACAATGAATCTAATGCAGTTGCTATACTGGAACCCAATCCCGAACCGGCCACTCCCATTCTCGGTATTCCGAATTTTCCATAGATTAAAATGTAATTAAAAATAATATTCAGAAGGTTGATCAATACCCCGGAGAACATAAAAATTTTGGTCTTATTAATTCCGAAAAAAAATCCCCTGAAAGAAACCGACAGCAAAAAGAAAGGAATACCAAGAAATCTGAAAAAAATAAAATCACCTGCATATTTTCCCACGGTTTTATCTGCCGCAAAAAAATCTGCTGCT
>DATKLQ010000523.1:0-9153 GCA_035542335.1 Ignavibacteriaceae bacterium
ATTTCTAGATGTAGTAAAAAGAGGGTGAATAATTTTCAGGGAGGAAGAGATTAATCACCAAGAAAATAGTAGATCAAAACGCCGAAATTAACCTGAAGAGCAGCAAAAGAAATTCCGCTTATGAGATCATACCTCCTTGTATTTTTCAAAGATTGGCGGCTGCCGGTTATCTGATAATCATCAAATTCATTATCGGCTTTTAATTTGAAATATGCCGTAGCGCCTCCGAGAACTACGATGCTCCCTACCAAGTATTTGAAAATATCTCTTTCGAAAAAATTTTTACCGTTCGGCTTTCCAACATAATTTAATTTTATGACAGGATTATTTTTAATATCCTCGGGAGAAATAATTTTATTTTCATATCCCGGCTTGCGAAGCTCAAGAATGTTCCCTAAAAAATCCGGCTTTCCGATAAATAAAGGGGTGTGGCCGAACAAACTGTCGCCGCGGTAAACATAAACGTCCTCGGGATTTGTCTGTAAATATGTTCCGGTTTTAAACTTGTAATTAAAATTATATACCAGGCACTCTTCAATGTTTATCGTATCCGAAAAAACTTTGGCGTTCCATTCCTCAGAATTTTCCTCGACGTTGATAATATATTTTCCCTTTTGTACGGATGAATCTAAATCGCCGGTTCCGGCAATTTTCCCATTTAGTAAGATGGTCGAACTGCTTAAATCCGTTTTAATTGACAATTCGGGCTTGCATTCGCCGGAGCCAGGGTTATCTTGTGCATTTGCGGCTGTAAGCAGAATTAAAATATATACGGTAATTTTAATGGAACTCATAAGCCTTCAATACGCCGTTATCATACCCGATAAATAAAAAATTCTTATGAAAAACCGGGGTAAGCTTAACCCTGCCGTCAAAATTATAAACATTTGTAACTTCACCTGTTTTTTTCTCAGCAATAAAAATTTTTTCATTTAAATCAGGAATGATAAGCTTATTCTTCGTAACCAGCGGAGAGGTGTTGAATACTCCGCCTAAATTCTTAACCCAATTGATGCTGCCCTTATTTTTATTTAGCGAAAATATATCTCCCTTCAGGTTTCCTATAATAACATCATGATCATCGACGGCTGGTACCATTTCAATCCTTCCGCCTGTCTGCTGCTTCCAGATAACATTGCCGGTGTAGAGATCCAGTGCATATAAATTACCATCATCATTCCCAATATAAGCAGTGCCATCCGAAACCGAAGCTCCGCAGAAGAAGGGGCCCGCAATTTTTTTCCTGTATTTAACGGAGCCGTTGGTCCCGTCCAACGCAATGATTTCACCGTCATCATTACCGAAAAAAATAAATCCGTTTTCAAAAGCTGGCGAACTATGGGTAAAGGATTTGGTTTTTGTTTCCCATACAAGATTTCCCGAGAAGTCGTACCTTGCAGCCAGTCCGTTCTCAGCATTGAAAACAATTCCATCTTCGAGTTTTATAAGCTCCGTCATAATAAGACCGTCAATGGTAATCTCCCGAATTATTCTTCCCGCCGTATAGTTGTAATAATTTAGAATTGATTTATTGGTTTCTCTCTGAGCTAAGGCAAAGATCAGCCGGAATTGTTCTGCAATCGGTGCAGTGTAAACGGATCCTTTTAATTTTAATTGGCCGAGAGTTTTTCCGGTATTTATATCGAAGCAGAAGACTCTACCGGAAAGATCATTTGCAAAAACAAAGTTATCGTAAATAGTAACAGAAGAGGGCGGAAATCCGCCGTTGATTTCCGCTTCCCATCTTTCCGAAATGGAATCGCTGACTGCGTCATTTACAGAAAAACTGCGCTGAGGAATCCTCCCGTACATTTCATACGGATCGGAATCCCTGCTGACATTAACTATGATTATTGAAGAGGAGCAGCCGGAAAGTATAAAAGCAATAACTGCCATCAAATTAATTTTACTCAAAAATCCCATCCGAAAAAGAATTGATAAAAAAGGCCTTTTTGCAGGCGTGAAAAATCATTTTCAATTTTCTTCCCGATATCATACCTTAACACAAGCACGTTAAAAAGATTAAATCTGAATCCAAAGCCGAGGGATCCGAGAGTAGAAGTGTAGTCTGTATCCCAGGCTCCGCCGGCATCGAAAAATGCAGCTCCCCGGATGCCGAAAAAACCGAGTCCAAAGAAGGGAAACCGGATTTGGATCTCATCAATTAATGGAAACCTTAACTCTACGGATGAGAGCCACATTTTCTCTCCGCGTATTGACCAGCGGGGCCATCCTCTTAAATCCCAGCTGCCGCCCATAAAATACCTGCGTGCTTCCTTTCCTTCATTATAGAAAATTGCCGAGCGAAGGGCTATCGACGTACTTAACGCGATCCGGTAATAATATCTTAAATCAGCAATGGCGGTAAAATAATTTACATTGCTGAATTTAATGTCGCCGGTATACCCTAGAAGCAGGCGGATGCGTTCACCGTCCAAAGGACCGGAGGGACCCCATAATGAATTATCATGAACAAAGGAAATTGAATTACTAAGCAAAAGAGCTTTCCGCTCCAAAAGCCCGGCAATAACTTCTTTATCCGAATTAGCGATCGAAACATCAGTCTCAATTCTCTGGAATTTTGAAAGTGGAAAATTAAGAAGAAAAAACCCGCCAAAACTTCGTTCAAAGAAATATTCATCCGATTCTCTTATATCGTAGCGTCTTCCGCTGAAATGAAAAACCCCGTAGCCGTAATTTGCGCGTTCACTTAAATTAATGCGTTGGATTGCTATATTGAAGCTTTTTAAAAACTCGCTCTGAACATCCGCCGTATTATAAATCAGGAAGAAGTAATTATCATCTCCAAGGAGATCACTTAAAGAAAACAATGCTCCTCCCCTGGTGCCGAAAACAGGATCGGTAGATATCTGGCTCTGAGCATAATCGAGCGTGTACTCTTTTTCATATTTTAAATTCTGCTCTTGGGTCGCGGCGATCAATTTTTCTGCTTTCCAGCTGCCGGATGATAATTCCATATTCATTTTGAATAAATTGACGTTAGAAGGGCGGTTTGAAGAAACATATGTAACAGAATCAGCTAACCGGGTTGTATCCTTAAGATCCAATGTATAAAGATTAAAAGAAAAATTCTCAAAGCCGGAGAATACAATTTTGGTTGAATCGATAAAAAAAGGATTGAAGGAGCTTGTTATAAAATTCGTAACCTGCCTTACTTCCGTGGAAAAATTACCGTCATTAATATCAAGTGACCAGAGATTCGAGACCTTGTCCTTTTCCGACAGGAAAAAAAGATGCTTTTTATCGGGGGAAAAAAGAGGAGAGGAATTATTGCAGTTAAGATAAGTTACATAGCTGATCTTGTGAGTGGTTAAGTCATAAGAAAAGAGATTGTGTATTTTCTCGTACAATCCTGCCGTTCTGTCGGAACTAAAAAGGATCTGGTTTTCATTCAATCCAAAGATCGGATCTTGATCGTTGTAATAGTCATTTGTCAATCTTATTAGAGAGTCATTTGCGGTGTTCAGGATAAATATGTCGCTGAAGCCTTTCTGATCAACGGCACTAAAAGTTATTTTATCGCCGTCCGGCGAAAACTTAGGAGAAGAAATACTAATCAGCTCATGGTTCTGATACCTATAAACAATTTTTTTCTGGATCAAAGAATAAAAATGAATTGCATCCGTGGGACCGGATTTAGTAACAAACGCCAGCAATCCGCCGGAAGAAATGTCAATTGAAGATTGAAATAAATGGAAAGACTCAAATTCTTCCGTTTTTTCTCCCCTAAGCACCAGCTCCGGATCAGGCATTTCATTATTTGCCGGGTTATATTCCATCCGGTAAAGGGAAGAATATCCATCCCTGTTTGCAATAAAATAGATATAATCCTTTCCGTCGATGTTATATTTTACGGGGGAAAAATTAAATCCGAAATCGGTTATTTTTTTTGCAGCATGCTCCAGGGGGGCTTTATCCTGCAGCAAAGGATAATATTTTCTTTTTAAATAGAAAAGCCACTCGGAATCAATTTCTTCAATCTTTTTTCCGAGCGTATGCTCAATTACCTTATTGAAATTATTATCCATCCAGAAATTTTCGAGTAAAAGGGGTACCTTTTCCGAACCATATTTTTCTTCTACAAATTCCAGGAAACATTGTCCTTCCTTATACATCAGAAAAGTACCGTAGATGCTTGAAATATTATTCAACTGAACAAAATAATTATTAATTACAGCGTCGCGCAGAACCATCTCAGCCTGGGCATCAATTTTAGTTGACATATATTCCGCAAAACCTTCCACAAACCAAAGAGGCGGGTATTCATCGGAAGGCAGCCGGTGATCAGATAATACACGGTAGATTTTATTTGTCATGAAAACATGGGCAAGTTCATGTCTTATAACATGCCTGAAATCGCTGAGCGATCCCATTGATGGAATGACTACTCTACCCTTTATGAATTCAAAAAATCCTCCTACACCTTCCGGAATAAAACCCGGGGTAGTATTGGTCTGCTGGAAATGTATATGAGTATTATAAAAGATCAGCGGGATTCTGTGTGTAACAATACAATTCAATTTCACCTTATAATCATTGTAAGCATCCTCGGCATAATAACCTCCAATTTCGGCTATTTCTTCCGTTTCATTATAGTAATAAATATCGAAGTGCTCGGTTTTCAGAACCCTCCAGTCAAAATGCTCATATTGAACTTTGTTCCTTCCGAAGAAATAAAGCTGGGCGAAAGAAATTTTACAGAGGAGGAGCAAAAGTGAAATTAAAATTATTCTTTTCAAATAATGCCCTAAATAAATTCACCTTAAAAATTAAAGAATGCAGCAAATAATAAATCAAACGACCTTAAGCAGGCAAGGCTATAAATCTTACATTACAATATTTAAATTTCGGATTTCCTGCCTTCGGCGGGACAGGTCGAATTTCGGATTTCGAATTTCGGATTAAAAGAAGTGATGTTGCGATATCTCAATATTTTTCGATCTAAAATTCATTTCATGCAGATTATATTTATAAACAGAGTAAAAGAAGCTTGTAAAAATCATTTATTATCCCGGGCATGATTAAACTGAAAGATTCGGCAGGTTTTAATTTGCTAATCTTTCCTTTAAAATATGAATAAAATCAATTTCCGAAGGATCGACTCCTCTAAAAACTGCCGAATAATAGGATATCCAGTCGCATAAATAAACTATATCGAGAAGCCTCTGCTTGAAATCAGGTTCACTGCTCTCAATATCAATGATTTCGGTTTTCTTGGTTCCGGCTAGCTCCGAAATTATTTTAAATCTCCGCAGAACCTGAGGATGATAAGCCGGATCTATAATATTAATTACAAGCGCTTGGAGCTGCTTTTCGGCAAAGGTTTCCCACCCTATTATTTCATTATGATTCATCTCAGGTAAAGTATTATGAAAGGAGTGCATCTTGGAATTTTCATTAAGCTGGCATTTAAAACGGTATCCTGCGGCTGAAGTAATATCGGCGGCAGAGTAAATTATCGGGACCGAGCCGATAATCTTCTTTGCAATGTCCGCCGCATGATTATTCTCTACGCTCAGCTCTTCTCCTCTTTTTTTCCAAAGTTTATTTAATTTACCGACAACGGAATCATGATTTTCTATGAGCTTCAAAGCCTGAAGAATCTTAAGCAGAGAAAAGAAACTCAATCCGAGAGCATAGCGCGGCTGAAAGCCGGGCTGAATTTTTACAAGAGGAATATTATTTTCCGAAGCTTTCTTTCCGATTTTACCGCCTGTAGAGATACAAACAATATTTTCTCTTAATTCAGGTTTCTCCAGAGCACTTTGAAATACCGATACGGTTTCTTCGGTATTCCCGGAGTAAGAGGAAATAATGAGCAAGCTGTTTCCGTCTGCAAACTTAGGAAGTGAATAACCCCTATTAACAATCAATGGAATCTTTAGATCCTTGTGAAGAAAATTCTGCATAAGGTCGCCGCTTATCGCGGAACCTCCTAATCCTGTCAATACTATCGAATGTATTCCCTTATTAACGAGGTTTTTAAAAGGAGAGAGATCAATTTTATTGTTCCATGCAGATTCAATCTGCTTATAGCTGTTTTTCAGAACATCAAATTGATTTTGAGGATCATATTTATTTACATATTCCGGGATTTTCATGATGACGCCTAGATTATATTCCTGGTGCGTCTTATATTGTGTTCTTTGAAGAATTTTTCAATTCTATGGATCACTTCCCTCTCAGTCCTAAAACTAATGCATTCTTTGGCAAGCTCTCTCGCATCCTTGTAGGAAATATAACGGATTATTTTCTTTGCATAAGAAATGGTAGCGGGTGCCATGCTTAAAGATTCCAGGCCTAAACCTATTAGTAAAGGAATTGCCAAAGTATCGGCAGCCATTTCTCCGCAGATGCTTACGTCTTTTTTAGCTCTTTTGGCTTCCTTAATGATATGTTCAATCGTGCGTATAACCGCAGGGCTGAATTCCTGGTACAGATCCGATACGAGATCATTCCCCCGGTCAACGGCCATCAAATACTGAATGAGGTCGTTTGTACCGATGCTGAGGAAATCTATTTCATCTGAGAACTCCTTGGCCATTACAGCCGCGGAGGGAACTTCCACCATAATACCCACTTTCATATTATTATCGAAAGGAATCTTTTCTTTTCTCAATTCCTTTTTGCACTCATCGATTATTTCCTGGGCCTTTCTGATTTCAAAGATGGAGGTTACCATCGGCAGCATAAACTGAATATTCTTCGGTGTGCTTGCACGAAGAACTGCCCGGACCTGGGTTTTAAACAAATTGGGATTTTCCAGGAGCAGCCTCATTCCCCTGAGGCCTAAAAAGGGATTCGGTTCCTGGTAGTCGATATACTTGAATTTATCCCCGCCGATATCGAATGCACGGATTGTCAAAAATTCGGGATAAATTCTAGTAGCGAGCGTAT
This sequence comes from Ignavibacteriaceae bacterium, assembly GCA_035542335.1. Classification (GTDB taxonomy): domain Bacteria; phylum Bacteroidota; class Ignavibacteria; order Ignavibacteriales; family Ignavibacteriaceae; genus DATKLQ01. Next base: position 6,919 of record DATKLQ010000523.1, read on the forward strand.
TATATATTTTAGTTTGTTCATCCTCATCCGGGAAGTCGCCGATTTCTTCCAGGATTTGCTCTGTCCTGTATAATCCAATTCCTTTTGCGCCGCTGGTTATTACAATATCGATCTCGCCGGTTACATCAACGTTAGCACAAAGATGGATTTTTTTTCCGTCCATTGTAACTGCCGGCTGTTCAACAAATTCTTCCAGCTCTTTTTGAAGCCGGACAAGCTTATCATGCTTTTCCCTGAAAAAGTTTACCTGTTCTTCAGTCGGTCTGACCAATACATAACCATGGAAGCCGTCTACAATTACCAGGTCGCCGTCCTTTATTTTGCTTGTTGCATTGTGGGTGCCTACCACGGCCGGAATATTCAGGGATCTAGAGATAATTGCCGCATGAGAAGTTAATCCGCCGTGATCCGTTACGAAACCCTGGACATTGCTCCGCGAGAGCAGTATTGTATCGGCCGGTGTAAGGGAATCGCTGACTACTATTGCCTGTGTAGGAATTTTCGAAACCCATCTTTTTTTCTGAAGGTTTCGTATAATCCTGTTTTTTATATCTTCAATATCATGAGCCCGTTCTTTTAAATATGCTTCATGGGAAGCAATCATCATCTGCTGGTACCTTGAAATTTCGTCATTAACTATAAATTCCGGGAGCTTTTTCTCGGTTTCAATTCTTTTATCAATATTACCAATTAAGATAGGATCATCCAGGATCATCAGCTGCGCCTCAAAAATTCCTGCCCGTGCGGGATCCATTCTTTCCTTTGCGAGAGAAAAAATTTTTGTTAATTCTTTTTTTGAATTGTTCAGGGCTTCGCCGAAATTTTTCTTTGCTTCTTCGATATCCGTAATCAGGCTGTCATTTATTTCCAGTTTTTCCTTATTATAGAGATAAACATTATCGATCACGATCCCGGGGGCAGCAGCAATGCCGCTTATTTTATTTTCCGCCTCCCTGAATATTTCTTTAAAATTTTTCAAACCTTTTTTCTTTCAATAGAATAAAAATGCCTATCCCTAATGCCGATCAAGGTTCGTCGAAACCTCTCTCGAAATAATCGATTATTTCCCTAGATGCTTCTTCCTCATCAGGGCCGTCGAAGGACAAGGTAACTTCCGAATCCATCTCCGCCGCCAAGGTCATTACCCCGATTATACTTTTGCCGTTAATGGTAATTCCGTCCTTGGAGATAAAAAAATCACATTTATATTTTGCCGCTAGTTTTACAATTACGGCAGCCGGTCTGGTATGCATCCCGGCTTTATTTCTAATTTTAACCTTCCTTTCTATCATTCCGTTCATCGGCAGAGTTTTTAAATATCAGCTTTTTATTTACCTCATTCTTTTGATCAATGAATCCGCAAGCCATATTAAAATCTCCGTATCATTACTCTTTAATTCATCCAAAGATTTAATTGCTTTCCGGCTGTATCTCCCTACCTCTTTTTCCGCCTCATTTAATACCCCAAGATTTTCATAAATATTTTTGTACCTCGGAATCTGCGTACGATCAATTCCTTTATTTTCAACAAGTTTCATAAGATCCTCTTTATCCGAACCTTCAGCTTTATAAAATGCTTTAACAAACAAATAAGTTTTTTTTCCTTCGATTAAATCCGAGCCGGTTATTTTTCCGAATTTTTCCTCCGCGCCGATTATATCCAGAAGATCGTCCTGTATCTGAAAAGCAATGCCGAGGTTCTTACCATAGTTCCCGAGGGCCTTTATTTCCTTTTTCGATCCTCCCGCCAAAGTAGCTCCGACGATACAGCACATTTCCGCAAGCGCGGCGGTTTTTTTCCGGATCATTCCGATGTATTCATCTGCCGAAACTTCTTTTTGCGTCTCGAATGTTTTATCAATGCTCTGTCCCTCACAGACATCAATAAGAGCCTGCGTAAAATAACTTAAAACCGACGAGTTTCCTTTGATATCCTTCAATAGGAATTTATAAGCCTCGGCAAGCAGGATATCACCGGCGAGTATTGCCGTATTCATGTCGAATTTCTTATGCAGTGTGGGGATGCCTCTTCTCATATCCGCATTATCCATTATATCGTCATGCACCAGGGTAAAATTGTGCAGGAATTCTACCGCCGCAGCGGCGTTATATACCTTGCCGAATTTTCCTCCGGCAGCTTTTGCGGAAAGCAGGACGAGGAGCGGTCTTAATCTTTTCCCGCCGCTTTCCGAAATATATAAAGCCGGCTCATACAAAGAGAGAGGTTTTTTATCT
>DATKLQ010000524.1:0-7320 GCA_035542335.1 Ignavibacteriaceae bacterium
AAAGCACCGCATCGCAGTTCTCGCTGATCCCTCCTTCAAATGCAGCAGGAAATTTTACCAAAGTAACTCAACGTATACCCGTAAAAATCTCGATACAAAATGGCTCAAAGCGGCCGTTAAAATTCGGGCTGCTCCCGGGTATGTCGGTTGAAGTAAAAATAAAGATTAAATAAGATGGCTAAGCTGTTAAACGGAAATTCCGCCTTTATTTCTCATTTACGTCAGCATGAATCGTATAAATGGTTTGTACTGGCAAATATAATGTTAGGTACATTCATGGCGGTACTGGATGCTACAATCGTCAATGTCGGCCTTTCCAAAATGACCGCAGCATTCGGAACAAGCGTAGATAAAATTGAATGGGTATTAACGGCGTACCTGCTGATTTTTGCGGTAATGCTCCCCTCCTCCGGCTGGATCGCGGATCATTTCGGCTACAAAAGAACTTATTTCCTGGGAATGTTTCTTTTCACGTTCGGCTCTTTACTCTGCAGCCTTTCATGGAATGAAAATGTTCTGATTGCATTCAGGGTTATACAAGGAGCGGGAGCCGGGTTTGTAATGCCTGTCGGCATGGCAATTACAACAAGGGAGTTCCCTCCCGAACAAAGAGGAACCGCACTCGGATTTTGGGGTATTGCTTCCGCTGCATCTGTTTCGCTTGGACCGATGATCGGAGGGTACTTAATAGACAACTTCAGCTGGCATGCAATCTTCGATGTTAACGTTCCAGTTGGAATAGTGGCGCTTCTAGTTACCTTTATTATTCAAAGGGAATATAGGACAGAACATGTAAGAAAATTCGACTTGGTCGGCTTTATTTCAATGACTGTATTTTTAACCACACTACTTCTGGCACTTGCAGACGGAAATGCTGCATGGAATACCGGAGGGTGGACCTCTCCTTTTATTCTTACATGCTTCGCAGTTTCGATTATTGCATTTGTAATATTTATTTTTACCGAATTTTATGTTGAACACCCTCTAATCGATCTTTGGCTCCTGAAAGACTTTAATTTCGCAATGTCAAACCTTATGATGTTTATTTTCGGTATGGCACTCTTCGGAAGCACCTTTCTTCTTCCTTTATACCTCCAGAATTCCCTCGGCTATACCGCCTTCCAGGCAGGAGTTGTATTTTTTCCAATCGGGTTGCTGCAGGCCTTCATTTCCCCTATTGCAGGGAAGCTGACTGATAAATCAAATCCTAAAATCCCCGTTTTCATCGGCATAATCTTCACGGCTATAAGTTTTTTTCTTTATACAACTTTTTCCTTAACTACCGAACACAGCCAGATCATGCTCCCGCTTTACTTCAGGGGATTGGGCCTGGGTATGATTTTTATACCGCTCAGTGCAGTCGCTCTGCTGGATATCAGGAAAGAGAAAATGGCCCAAGCTTCAGGATTATTTAATACAATCCGACAAATTGGAGGAAGCTTCGGCGTTGCAATATTCGGCTCTTTATTGACTCAAAGAATAATCTATCACCGGGAAATTTTCAGTGAGGCAGTTGACCCTAAATCGCCGGCATACCAAAGCATTCTCTTTAATCTGCAGCACTTCGTGGAGCATACTGCAGGCGGTGCAGGAAGAGAATTAATGAGCCGCGCAAATGCCCTTATTGCAAATAATTTAATGAACCAGGCGTTTATAGAAGGCATTAATGACGACTTTTTTTTATCGGCGGTGATAGTCGTATCGCTTGTAATCCCGTTATTTTTTCTTAAGGTTGGGAAAAATAAAAAAAAGGGAAAAATAGAGATGATGGAGTAAGCTTTTATGGAGCAGATTGGATGAAAAAAAATTTAATTCTTACCGCAGGAATTTTAATGATTGTTTTTCCGGGATCATTTGCCCAATCCCAGGGGAATGATTCCCTCAGCCTTAAATCCGTTTTAGAACTTATAATGATGAATCAGCCGCTGCTTAGGCAGGCTGAGGATGAAATAAAAATTGCTGAGGCAAATATAAATGAGCAGGAATCATTCGATCTTCCGACTGTAAATTTTGAGGTTACCGATAATGTAATCGGCCCTATTCCTGCAATTCCTTTCGGAAACGAGGTCTTTAAGCTCGCTCCAAGAAATAATTTTGACGGACATGTAAGCCTAGTGTATCTTCTGTTTGATTTTAATAAAAGGGGAGCTGCACTGGATTTGCTTAAATCTTATAAGCTTACGGCAGAAGAAAGAATTAACCTTGTAAAAAATGAATTGTCTTACAGGGCTGTACAGGTTTTTTTTTCCGTACTGTTTTTTGAAAGGAGCAGAAAGATTAAGGAAGAGCAGATTAATGTTCTGAGAAAGCACGTCGATGATGCGCAGAAGCGGGTTAATACAGGTACCGCAGTCGATCTGGATGTGCTTACCACCGAAGTGAGAGCTGCCGCAGCGGAAAATGAGTTGATTAATATCGATCAGGACCTGGATAAATCCCGTTTGGCCTTAAAAAATTTATTGGATATGAGCGGAAATGAGCAATTGAATTTGTCTGGCAATTTTGATTCCACTTCTGCGGAATTGAATGATAAGAATCTTGTTCAGACTGCATTCGGCAGCCGTGAAGAATTGAAGATCGCACAATTAAACGAGCAGTCCAGCGAGCTTCAAAAGAAATCTATTCAGCTGAACAACGTGCCGACACTAAATCTAATAGGCACCTACGGATTTAAAAATGGATATCTGCCGGACCTGGATGCATATCTCGGCAATTGGGTTTTAGGAGCACGTCTTTCAGTTCCGATTTTTAACGGAAACCGGACCGATGCATTAGTTGAATCCGCTGAGGCACGCGTTCAATCCGCCGGGCATAATATCGAATCATTAAAAAGAGAAATTGAAATGGAAGTGAAGCAGTCCGTGGTGGATGTGAAATCGAGCCTGGAGAAATTGAAGAGAATAAAGGTTCAGATTGAACAGGCGCAGGAGGCTTTAAACAAAGCGCAGATACAATATGAAAACGGTATAATTAAGAACCTTGATTTGCTCGATGCGGAAGCCTCCTTAACCCAAACACGGCTTTTATATTTATCGGCATTATACCAGATAACCGTCAACAGCTATTTATTAAAAAAAGCTATGGGAGAAAAGATTTGGTGAGTAGTAGGGGGTTTAAGTTCAAGTTCAAGAAGTTAAAAGTTAATCTTGAACCTGAACTTGAACTTGAACCTGAACTTGAACCTGAACTTGAACTTGAACTTACACTTCGCTTACGTGTATATTCTGATCATATCGGCCGCATCCGGGTTCCCGAGCATATGGGCGGAATTTAAATTCAGGAATCCATTTTCTTTATCATCCAATAAAATTTTACACAGACCTATTAAATAGTAGAGCCTGCCGTATATCGGATTTATTGTGCTTCTTGAGATTGTTCTGCCCGAATTGTATTCAGCTTTAAAGTGCAGCTTGAGCGCTTCTTTACAGTCGGCGACCGCCCCCTCGTAATCCATCAGCTCGAATTTTGCGGCGGCTCTGCTTGCGTAAGGATGAGGCAGAGTAGGATCGATTATTATAGCTTTAGTAAATTCCAGGATAGCCCCTTTATAGTCGCCGATCAATAATTTATTATTACCGGCTATAATGTTAGCGTTAATTTCTTTCAAGAATTTTGCCCTCGATAGTTCTTGCAGAATTAAAATCTCAACAGATATGCCATTAAATAATGCTAAAATATAGCAATAATTTAATAAAATACAAGTAAATAGAAATGTATCACAAGGGGAAGAAAGAAGGGAAATGTATCAATTTTTGAAGGATTCAAGGTAGCAAATTGATTATTTAGGTATATAGAAAACTAATTTTTAGATAACGACTAAAGGCGCCGGTCGGATTCGAACCGACCAAAAATTGTGAGTATTTACTCCTAATTTGTTCGATATCGACAGGGAGAATGTTATAGTTAGAAGAATAAATTGCAACCGGCAATTTTGCAACTGATGGTTTTATTTGAATTAAATTTTTGTAAATAAAAAAAGAATATATTTGTGCAACCCGGTCGACTTAATGCCATCATTAAGTGCTCTATTTATTAATTATTTATCGTTGAAATTTTGTAAGTCTTTGTTTATTGCTTCCATCTGAATTCATTATCCATAATCCGCCTTCATTTATGTTTGAATTTGTATAAACTATTTTATCATTTGTCGGATTATAAGAAGGATAAGTTCCTCCATCGTATGTCAACTGAATAATATCACCATTTTTTAGTGTGATTTTCCAAATATTCATTTGCTCAGAGGAACCTGACGAGGCAGCAAACAATATTTCATTTTCATCAGTAGATATAGCACAAGATTGCACGAACAAACCATTATCAGAACTTTTCACATAAAACAAACTATCTTCATTTAATTTATTGACATCTACTCTTCTAAACACAGCACCTTTGATATCACCGGACTGCACTAGATTGTTTGTAATAAATGAGTAGGTATAATAGTACACTCTTTTTGAATCACGGCCCCAGCTTGGATACAAACCATTTTGGCTAATAAATTTCTGAGTATTGTCTTTAAAATCATAAATTTCAATGCCACATTCAGGAATGCATATTGATTTTGTATAAGCAATATATCTTCCATCGGGCGACCAATTACAAAAATAACCCGCAGGGTTATCTGATAACTTTTTAAGGCTATCACCATTAATTTTAACATTGTACAAATGTCCTTCTACTCCTCCCATTAAGACAGTTATTTCCTGATTATCCGGGGACCATGTTGGAAATGATACATCTGTATTACTTAAAATATGTCCTAAATAATTTCCGTTTACGTCAACAAAATGAATAGCATAAATACTCTCATATGATCCATAAAAAACTATTTTCTTCCCGTCATTTGAAAATTGTGCACCTTGTTGTGACAAAGTAAAAGTTGGTGCTTCATCATTTAGAGAATTGATATTTTGGGAGCAATGAATATTTAATAATAGTAAACAAACTGAAATTAAGCTTAAGGTTCTATTTAGCATTAATTTTCTCCTAATGTTTCCTTACTAAATTTTGTTGCATATACCTCAATAATTACTGTACCATAATAGAATTCAATTAATTATTTAATTTTTACCAAAGTAAATGTACATTATGTATAATATTTGCTTCATGAGTGAACATTTCCTTATACAAATTGAATACTTTTATTCAAATATTTGCACCTATCATGATATTATATTGCTTAACTAGCTTATGCCAGGGTCGTTATAAGCTCAATCAAGTTCGATGATGGTTATGTATATTTATATCAAACATTAAAAAGGATTTTTATGGTTTCAACTATTCAAAAAGAAAAAGCCGAACTATTCCTGAAATATCATCATGACAAAGAAATCCTGGTTCTGTTAAACTCGTGGGATACCGGAAGTTCTAAACTAATTGAAGCATGCGGATATAAAGCAATCGCAACAACTAGTATGGGAATAGCTGCTTCTTTAGGGTATCCTGACTGCCAGGTAATACAATTATCGGAAATGATTGAAACTATTACGGGAATCGTAAATGCAGTAAAAGTTCCGGTAACCGTGGATATAGAAGCCGGGTACGGAAATAATCTAAATGAAATAATTGACTCTGTTAAAAAGATAATTGCGACAGGAATTGTCGGAATAAACATTGAAGACAGTATTAATTTAAATCCAATATTAATTGACGAGATGGAATTTTGTGAAAGAATATCGGCCATCCGTGCATTATCGGATTCACTGGGCTTTCATTTAGTAATTAATGCAAGAACGGATTCATTTTATACTTCGTCAGCTTCGCCGTGGGAAAAATTATCAGAATCAATTAAGCGAGGTAATAAATATCGGGAAGCAGGTGCCGACTCTATTTTTGTACAGCCCGTATGGGATAAACAAACGATTTCAACATTGGTTAAGGAGATTAATGCTCCAATTAATATTCTCGCAAACCCTTCTATCGGGGCAGGAATGCCGCCTTCCGTTAGTGAGCTGCAGGATTTAGGTGTTGCCCGTTTAAGCCTTGGTTCAACTTTGATGAAAGCTGCATTAGCTTTAATTAAAAAAGTTGCCGACGAACTTTCCGGGAAAGGTACCTATAATACTTTACTAGGTGCGTTAACACCGCTTCCCGATGCTGCAATGGCCTATAAAATGGCTGTTGGGTTGAATAAATAAAGAATGTCCATTTATTAACTGCCGAACATTTACAAACAAAAAAAGTGCAAAAAAATATTTCTTTTGCACTCTCCAGAGGCGCCGGTCGGATTCGAACCGACGAATAAAGGTTTGCCGATCCTCATTACTTAATAATTAATCATTGATAATGTTCACATATCTGTTTACCTTGTAATGTGAAAGAGATAATATTTTACAAAACTCCTAGGGGAGATTCACAAGTAGAAGAATTCATAGATTCTCTAAATATAAAACAGGCAAGAAAAGTAGTTTGGACTTTAAGATTAATTAGAGATTTAGAAAGAGTTCCGGAGGAATATCTTAAAAAATTAAAAAGCAGCGATGATATATGGGAAATCAGGGTTCAATTCGGCGGCAATATTTTTAGATTCCTGGGATTCTTTGAATCAAATAGAATTATTTTGACAAATGCATTTTCAAAGAAAACTCAGAAAACACCTGAAAAAGAAATAGAATTGGCGAAACAAAGGAAAAAAGAATATTACGAAAGGAAAAAATGATGGATGATTTGGAAGTATATATATCAAAACGTAAAGCAAAAGATAAAAAGTTTGCTGATAAGTTTGAAGAAGGATATGAGAGCTTCAAAATTGGAATATTGTTAAAACAGGCAAGAGAAGAAGCCGGCATTACACAAGAAGAATTAGCTAAAAAATTGAGGACAAAAAAATCAGCAATATCAAGAATAGAAAACCATTCGGAAGACATTCGTCTTTCAACTCTAAAACAATATTTAGAAGCCGTTGGTAAAAAACTAAGTCTTCGAATATTCTAAAATCCTATGTAGATAACAAGCACTTCAAGCTTTAGGTTTGGAACCTTTCCAAAAAAAAAATGCAAAAACAACCTGTTTTTGCACTCTTCAGAGGCGCCGGTCGGATTCGAACCGACGAATAAAGGTTTTGCAGACCTTCGGCTTGAACCACTTGGCTACAGCGCCTTGAAACGGTAGTCAGTAATCGGTAAACAGTGAACGGTGGCAGCTACCGGTAATTACTGATAACCGTTTACTTTCCTTGGAGCGGGAAACGGGACTCGAACCCGCGACATCAACCTTGGCAAGGTTGCGCTCTACCAACTGAGCTATTCCCGCATTTCAATATTATTAGAACAATTTAGGGTTGACAAATATAATACAGCACATAATGTCAATCAATATTTA
>DATKLQ010000525.1:0-12694 GCA_035542335.1 Ignavibacteriaceae bacterium
TTAATCTGTTCACTAATGACCGGAATCAGTATGATCATTCCTTTTACAAAACTCTCCCCCATGAAATTCAAAACTGCTTCGGCGATTGATCTTTGTCCGTGCGAACTCGCTACAATGGTATGGAAGCCTTCCGAGTAAGCAACCTCATCAACCCCGCGGAAAATTTCAGTGAAAAATTCTCCTTCCAGGTCAGGCAGCACTAGGCCGATAATTTTAGTATCATTCTTTACGAGGCTGCGGGCAAATGCATTCGGCACATAGTTTAAGCTTTTGGCTATCTCTAGAATATTTTGACGGGTGGATGACTTTACTTTTGAATTATCGTTTAATGCCCTGGAAACAGTAGCAATCGATACTTTTGCCTTCTCGGCAATTTCTTTGATAGTTGCCGCCATAAAATGTAAACGTTTACATTAATAATAGCTGAATTCTTATTTGTTGTCAAGCAATCTTATAAGATCTTTAATATTCATATGATTTAAAGCATAATCTAACCAATAAAATGTAAATTTTTACATTTCTTTAGAGATTTTGCATCCGGGAATGGAAAAAATTATCATTAAAAATAAATATTATGATGTAAGCAATAAATCTATCTTTAATTTATTTTTTAGATAAGATGAAAAAATTCTTTCTATACATTCTGCTCATAACCTCTTCCCCTCTTTTTTTTCCGCAAAATATAAAATGGGAAAATTTATCCGGGGGCATTGTTATAAATCATTTAATCTCCGGCGGTGATTTAAAAAAATACTGGAATAATACGCCTGAAGCCGGCTTGCTGATTAATTATTTAATCGGCGGCGATATATCGCTTGAAAGTTCAATAGCGGGAGCTTATCTAAAGGCGAAACCGGCTAATGAAATATCATTTAATAATCCTCTGCCTTATATCCTGCTCATCAACCTGCCTGCAGGAGTTAAATACACTTTTTTACGGGGTGATTTTATTTCTTTTAATGTATCAGCCGGAATAACAAATTCTACCTTCATTTTTACAGGAAAGCCTGCAGAAACTTTAAAGGAAAATAATATAGAATCTGAATTCGGATTATTTGCTTCGGCAGGATTCGGCGGAAGAGTTTATAAAAATTTTATTATTGAATTGGTCCCGGGCATTCAGAGAATATTCAGTTCGCCGAATCTTAATTTGTACCGGATAGGTCTAAAAATTCTTTTTGATTTATGAAAGAGCTTTATAGAAGTACCGGAATCACTTTCTTATTATTTCTCCTTATTAATAAAAATTTATATCCCCAGACGGAGATCTTAAAAATTGATTCCGCAGCTTCACTTTTAGAAATGAGAATAGGAGATCTTTTGGAAAAAAATTTTTTATTGGATTCCTATTCCATGAGCAGATTTATGCATAATTACTCTCTGAACAGTATAGAAAGCTGGGACTCGCCTTCTGCAAAAATTTTGATAAACGATATCCCCTTTTCAGTCCTTCCCTTTAATTTTAACTCAGTTGATCTTTTACCCATGGATCTGCTTCAAACGGGAGAAATTGATTTAACATATCCGCCGGGAATTCAAAGTGGCTCAATATCATCAGTCAGTTCAATTAATGTTAAAAGAAAAGAAATCCCTGATTCTTTGCTTATAGGTTTCAGGGGATATTTCGGAAGCGAAACAGGGGATCCGTTAATTCATACATTTACCAGGCCGGATATACCCTCAGTGAACATAAACAAAATTCCCCTTTCAGGTTCATTCTCTTTATCTAGCGGGAATCAGGATTTTAGATACAGATTCCTTCTCGGCTACTTCGGCCATTTCAATTCAAGCTCGGTGAACGATCAAATAATGAATTTCAGGAACCCCCGTTTTTACAATAAGCTTGATAAGCAGGTGATTGTGTCCGGCGAATTGGAATTTTATTTACCTGATAATAAAAAGATTAGTTTCAATTCATCCTTTTCCAGCTGCTACGGCTGGGATATCCCGCCGTTTATAGGAAGTGTTATACATTTTGAATCTTATATCTATTCTATCCGAACTCAATTTGAAAATATCTTCCCCGGAGTTTCTTTCGCTCTTAAAAGCGACGGAAGCCTGAACGAAATAAACGGCATGACAGGAATACCTCCTTCGAAGTTTTTTTTAGCGGAAAACTCATTTATCTCAAGATGGAACCTTTTCCGGACCGGAAAATTGAAAGTTAGTCTAGTTCCCGAAATAAATCTTCTTTCAACAAAGAATCTCCGCATTGCTGGTGTTCCAATGCAGCAAAATTTTTTTAAGGAAGAATTTGATAAAATCGGCTATGCTGTTTCAGGTTTAACGGAATACGAATTCGACGAATTTATATCCTGCAACTTAAATTTAAGAATGGAAAAGCATTTCTCGGGAAATTCCGGATTTTCTATCAATTCATCCATTACAAAAGAGATTGGAAAAATTTCACTTACTCTATCCGCTGGATCGGAAGCAAGATTCCCGTCCGTTTCAGATCTTTACGGAAAGTTCGTAATATATGAAAACGCAGGAACCGATACGGAAAGTTATATAATCGAGGGAAATAATCTGCTAAACCAAGAGAGATTAAATTATATGGGATTCCTGGGCAAAGCTTTATTCGAAAAAATATTTATATCCGCAGAGTTTTTTTTCCAGCAACTTGAAAAGCCTATAATTCAGAAAAACTTAAAAATTAAAAGAACCTCATACCCGGGTGATATTGTCCGAAGTGCAATATATAATAATGACGGCACAAAAAATAATTACGGCTTAAAAATTTCTTCAAAATATAGAATATCTGAATCATTACAGTCAGGATTCTCCTACATTTATATTGAAAATTCAGAATCAAAATTTTTTCCGCGCCACAAGATCTCTGCTTCACTGGAATACAGCATTATTTCAAAGGGATCCTTAATCCTATCCTGGATTTACAGAAGCAGCTCAACCGCCGATGAATTTATTTTAGATAAAGAAGAGGATGAATATCGGCACACCGGTTTCGACGGAAAAAATCCCGGGTATTCATCTTTGAATTTTTCCATAGTTCAGGGGCTCGCTCCTTTTTATTTCATAAATGATCTCGCATTAAAAATTTCAATTGAAAACCTATTAGATCGGAAAATCAAATTTATTCCGATAGGCAATGAAACCGGAAGAACTTTTATTTTCTATATCAGCGGAAGGATTTAAATTATATTAGATATGGCAGCTGAAATGGAAAAAATGAGTTAATAAATCTATAAGCTCTTTTTTGTGCGAAGGAGAAACGCCTGCTTCATCCATTAAAATTTACCCTAAAATGCTGATTTGAATAAACAAAAAATATTTTTAGTCGAAGATATCTGCCGATCTGCAAAAAAATTGTTTTATATGATGAGAATAACATTGTACTTAAAGATTTTTTCTTTAGCTTAAATACCTGCTTAGTTTCTTTTTTATCATAAAAATCTCTAATTTCATAAAGGAATATTTTGAGGGAATAATGAATTCCATCGTTACAAAAGCATGTGATTACGTTACAAAACTTCTGCAGGAACAGCTTCCTAAAGATTTCGTATATCACAATTTAAATCATACTATAGAAGTAGTAGCTGCCTCAAAAGAAATCGGGGAACAGTCCGGCCTAAGTCCTGAAGAGAAGGAAGACCTCCTTGTAGCAGCTTGGTTTCATGATACGGGTTTCGTTTCTGCTTATAACGGACATGAAGCAAAAAGCGCTGAAATCTGTGATAATTTTTTATCTCAGGAAGGTTTCCCGCAGGAAAAGAAGAATAAAATTACTCAGCTCATTTTATCAACCAGGCACAGTTATATGCCTGGCAGCCTTTCTGAACAGATAATCTGTGATGCTGATATTTTACACATAGGAAAAAAAGGATTCAAAGCTAAATCCCAGCTTCTCCGCGATGAATGGGATAAAATGCTTGGTAAAAAATTTTCGGATTTTGAGTGGTACAAAAACTCCATCGATTTCATTTCAAGCAATAAATTCCAGACTGAGTATGCCAGGAACAATTTTGAAGAGCAAAGAAAAGTAAACCTGGGAAAACTACAGAAGAAACTTAGAAAAATTATAAACAGCGAAACTGCGGAACCCGAAAAGGAAGAAAAACGATCTGTTGATCAGGAAGCGATAAACCAGGATAAAAGCAAAAACAGTCAGAAGGAAAATCGGTATAAGCAGGTTGAACGGGGAATAGAAACAATGTTCAGGAATACTCTAAGGACACATGTAGAATTCAGCGGGATGGCGGACAGCAAGGCAAATATTATGATAAGCGTGAATACCCTTCTGCTTACAGCAATCATTGCCGTTCTCGCAAGAAAATTGGATACAAACCCCCATTTAATTGTGCCGACAATAATAATTACCAGCGTCAGCCTGATTACATTGGTCTTCGCTGTTCTTGTAACGCGCCCTAAAATAACCTCAGGCACTTTTACGCAGGAGGACATTAAACAGAAAAGAGCAAATCTTCTTTTCTTCGGAAATTTTTATAAGATGGATCTTGAAAATTTTCAATGGGGAATGAATGAAATGATGAAAGACAGGGAATACCTGTACGGCAGCATGATTAAAGATTTTTATTTTCTTGGTCAGGTGCTCGGACAAAAATATAAATATCTAAGGATTTGCTATAATATATTTATGTACGGCTTAATCATTTCCATCTTCGCATTTGCCCTGGCAGTCCTGCTATATCCGGGTTCAACTCAAATCGGGCCGTTGATTGATTAATTTAATTTTAACTAAACGATTATCTTTCAATATGAAGAATTTGTTTTTAGTCCGTCATGCAAAATCCAGCTGGAAATACAATAAGCTGACGGATTTGGAAAGGCCGCTTAGCGGGAGAGGGAAAAGAGATGCTCTCTTTATGGGAAAATTATTATCCAAACAAAAAATCAAGCCGGAAATAATAATATGCAGCCCGGCTAACAGAGCTTTATCAACGGCAAAATATTTTTGCGAGGAAATGGACTGCCCATTTGACGGCGTTAAAATTGAGCCCGGGTTATATATGGCAGATTCTGAAGAACTGATGGAGATAATTGCCAATGCCGAATCAGATATAAAAACTGTAATGATTTTTTCTCACAATCCGGGAATTACAGACCTATATAACCATCTTTCAGATGAATATATCGAAAATATACCTACCTGCGGAATAGCCGGGATTCAATTTACGGAAGACTCATGGAAAGATCTGAAAAATAAAAAAGGACATTTACTTTTTTTTGAATATCCAAAAAAGTATTTTTCCAATAAGAAACCTTAGCAGAACATATCAATATATTTTTATGAATTATGAATGACTATCCTTTATTCAACAGAGAATTAAGCTGGCTTTCATTTAATCATAGAGTGCTGCAAGAAGCTAAGGATCCTTCAGTCCCCCTATACGACAGGATAAAATTTCTCGCCATTTTTTCATCGAACCTCGATGAATTTTTCAGGGTGCGCGTTGCATCTATACGAAGCCTGCTTGCTTTAAAAAAGAAAACACAAAAAAAACTTACGGCGGATCTCGCATACCGCAAGGGTCCGGAGCTTCTGTTAAAAAAAATTTATAAAAAGGTAAATAAGCTCCAGGATGAATTCGGAAATATTTTCCGGAATGAGATTATCCCGGAGCTCAATAAAAACAATATATGCTTGATAAATGAAAACGGTCTTCTAAATCCGCACGAAGAGTTTGTGACAAATTATTTCAGGGAAGAAATTAAACCTAATCTTCACCCGGTTTTTTTAATCCGGAAAGCCAAGCCGGTCTTTCTGAAAAATAAAGCTATTTACCTGGCGGTGGAATTGCTGCAGGCCAATAAAAATAAAGAGGAAAAAAAATCGGCCGAGTATGCTATTCTGGAAATTCCATCCGATATTCTGCCGCGTTTTATTCAGCTGCCGGAAGTCGACGAGAAAAAGTATGTCATCTTTCTGGATGATTTAATCAGGATTTGCCTGTCTGAAGTCTTTCCCGGGTGGCGTGTAGTGCAGGCATACTCAATTAAGCTTACCCGCGATGCAGAACTTTATATTGATGATGAATTTTCGGGAAACCTGCTGGAGAAAATTAAAAAATCGCTTGCTAAAAGGGAAACCGGTTTTCCCTGCCGGTTTTTATATGATTCCAAAATCCCGAAAAACTTTTTAAATATATTAAGGAATGCGGTCGGTTTGTCTAAAGAAGATCTTATACCCGGAGCCAAATACCATAACTTTAATGATTTTTTTTCATTTCCCAATTTAGGTCCTGAGAAATTAAACTATGATTTATTACTGCCTGTAAAATCAAATGAATTCACCGAAGGTATTTCTATTTTTGAAAGCATTACCCGGAAGGACATAATGCTGAATTTTCCATATCATTCATACGATCATGTGATTAATTTTTTAGAAGAAGCTTCCAAAGACGAGAATGTCAAGTCCATAAAAATAACTTTATACAGGACAGCGAATAATTCCAGGGTCATTAAGGCATTAACAGATGCGGCTAAAAATGGAAAAAATGTAACGGCATTCGTGGAGGTAAAAGCAAGGTTCGACGAAGAATCGAATTTGGAAAATGCAGAAGAACTGGAAAGAGCCGGGGTGAGGGTCCTCTACAGCTTTCCGGGCTTAAAGGTTCATTCAAAAATCTGCCTTGTCAATAGAATGGAAAACGGCCTGAGAAAATATTACGGTTATGTTGCAACGGGAAACTTCAATGAAAAAACAGCAAGAATCTATTCTGATTTAGGAATTTTTACGGCAAATGATCTTCTTACACTGGAATTAAGGAAAGTCTTCTATTACCTCTCTAAAAAAAGCGAAAAAGAGAATTTTGAAAGGCTCCTCGTCTCCCCTTTTAATCTCCGAGAAAAAATTAATGATTTAATCGAAAGAGAAATTCAGAATGCAGCGGAAGGAAAAGAAGCATGGATGATTTTAAAGGCGAATAGCCTGGAGGACAAAAAAATTATAAAAAAAATTTATGAAGCTTCGCAGGAAGGAGTAAAGGTTTCGATTATAGTCAGAGGCATCTGCTGCTTAATCCCAGGCATCAAAGATTTAAGCAGCAATATTAAAGCGATCAGCATTGTAGATCGTTTCCTTGAGCATACAAGGATTTTCGTTTTTTGCAGCGGTGGAGATAATAAATACTTTATTTCCTCTGCGGATCTCATGACCAGGAATCTTGACCGCAGGATTGAGCTCTGTTTTCCCGTTTATGATTTAAAAATCCAAAAGGATTTAAGAAAAATCCTTAACCTGCAGCTGAACGATAACCTCAAGGCGAGAAAAATCGGCAAGTCTCAAAAAAATAAATATATTAAGTTGCATTCCGAAGCCGTTCGTTCGCAGTATGCAGCTTATGAATATTTTAGGGATAATAAAGAAGGCGAAAAAGCCGTTAGTGCTGATTTGATTCAAATTATAAATTAAAAATCTGCATCTGTCACTTCAACAGTCGGTCATTCAACCGCCGGAATCATTCGGGTTAGAAATATAAATCGATGAAAAAGAAATTCGGAATTTCACTTTTATTTATCTTGATCTTTTTTTCTATTGGAAAAACTCAGACCAATAGTTCCGGCAAAGAAGATATAAAAATAAAAATTATACCTGGCGAACATTATAAAGCCGGTTGGCTGCATAATCTTTTTTTTGGTGCACACTGGAGAGACTTATGGACCAGCCCGCTTGAGGCCGAAGTGCTAGATCTCGATAAATTCGAAGGAGGAATAAAACCTTACAAAAAAGGAGGGGGCCTGCAGACCAAATCCCTGCGGTTCAAGGGAAATGACGGAAGAGTATGGAAATTCCGTTCCATCGATAAAGATCCCTCGAAGGTGCTTCCTGAAGACCTTAGGGAATCATTAGTTGCCGATGTAATCCGCGATCAAATCAGCTCGGCAAATCCACTGGCTCCTCTGATTGTCGTCCCGATGCTCAATGTAGAAGGCGTGCTCCAGGCTAAACCAAAAATTGTTATACTTCCCGATGATGAAAGGCTCGGAGAATTCAGAGAGGAATTCGGAGGGCTGCTCGGGATGATTGAAATTCACCCGGAAGCAGATAAGGATAGTGAGGCAGATTTTGAAAATGCGGAAAAAATTTTGGATACATTCGATCTGCTCCACCGCCTGGAAGAAAAAAGGGATGAAAAGGTCCAATCGAAAGAATTTTTAAAGGCCAGATTGATGGATGTTTTTTTCGGCGACTGGGACCGTCATACCGATCAATGGAGATGGGCTAAATATGAAATTAATAACGCAGAATACTGGTATCCCATACCGAGGGACAGAGATCAGGCATTTTCAAAATTCGACGGGCTTTTTCCTGCAATTGCCGCATACTATACTCCTCAGCTTGTAAGCTTCAATGACGATTATCCCCAGCTCGAGGATCTTACTTGGAACGGAAGGTTCCTGGACAGGCGTTTCTTATCAGAGCTGACCAAAACGGAGTGGGATTCGGTCGCAGAATTCGTGAAAAATAAATTAACCGATAGTTTAATCGAGGCCTCCGTTAAGCTGCTGCCGGAGAATGATTATAAGATTGCCGGACCTGAGCTTGCATACGATCTCAAATCAAGAAGAGATAAATTATTGGAAGCATCCGATGAATATTACCGGCTGATAAACAAGATAGTCGATATCTACGGAAGCAATAAAAAAGATTATGCGGAGATCAAAAGGCTGGATAATTCATTCACAGAAGTAAAGATTTTTAAAAGAGATAAAGACCTGGGAAAAAAAGGCAAACCAATTTACAGCAAAATATTCGATAATGATTTGACCAGGGAAATCAGGATCTATCTCCTGGATGATGACGATAAAGCCGTTGTTACAGGGGAA
Organism: Ignavibacteriaceae bacterium; assembly: GCA_035542335.1. GTDB lineage: Bacteria > Bacteroidota > Ignavibacteria > Ignavibacteriales > Ignavibacteriaceae > DATKLQ01. The sequence goes on from DATKLQ010000525.1 coordinate 8,809, forward strand.
GCCGACTCAAGCCCGATGATCAGAATTATTTCAGGTGAAGGAGAAGATGAACTTGTAGACAGCTCAAGAGTAAAAGGCTATTTTTTATCATTCCTGCCGATTCCCGATGCAGAATCTAAAACTGGCTTTTATGACAGCGGAAATAAAACTTTATTTTCTACCGGTCCCAGCAGCTTCATTAACAGAGAAAAAATTCCCGATCCTAAAGATGATTTTGAAAGATATGAACCTAAATTAAGGGACAGGGGTCATGATTGGATAATAAATCCCATTATCAATTACAACAGCGACGACGGATTGATTTTCGGGGGAGGTCCGATCCTAGTGAGCTATGCCTTCAGAACAGCTCCATATGAATACTGGATGACCCTCACTGCATCCTATGCTACCGCACCAAAAAGCTACAGAATAAATTATAACGGGATATTTGATTCCATTATAAAAAACGCTCCCGTCGAGCTTAACTTTTTGAAATCGGAATTAAACCTAACGAAATATTACGGATACGGAAACGAAACCGGCTTTGATGAAAATCTTGAAAAAAATAATTTTTACAGGCTAAAGCAGGAATTGCTGAACATAAATCCGAATATAATCTTTAAGATATTCAATAATAATTTTATAACATTGGGGCTTTCATACAGTTCTGCAACCACATCGCTTTCAAATAGCTCTTTAATAAAAAACTTTCCCGATTCGGCTTACGGGGAGGGGACAATCCATTCGGCATCAGCATTATTTTCTTATACTTTAGATTCAAGAGATGTGCCCGACAATGCGCAATCAGGTTATTTTTTAAAGGCAGAAGCATCATACTATCCCGGGATCTGGGATATTAAGGATAATTTTACCAGAACCTCCTTTGATATGAGGGGTTATTTTTCTGCAGAAATTTTAACCCCTGCCACTTTGGCATTACGAGCAGGAGGAGGAAAAATCTTCGGCAGTTTTCCTTTTTATAAAGCCGTATTTCTAGGAGGAAAAGATAATCTGAGGGGATATTCCCGTGAACGATTTTCAGGGAATGCAAGCCTTTTCTCACAAGCCGAATTGAGAATTTTCCTGGCAAACCTGAATATAGTTATTCCCGGAAAAATAGGGGTTCACTTTTTCGGAGAGACAGGCAGAGTTTATACAGAGGAAGATAATTCAAAAAAATGGCATCCCTCATACGGCGGCGGATTATGGATTTCGTTTTTAAAACGTCAGATAAATCTTTCACTTTCTATCGCAGGCTCACCGGAATCAACTCTATTTTATTTCGGGACCAGACTTGATTTTTGATTCTAAGTTAATTTGTAAATACCGATGCTCAGTAATCTGAAGCCTTCCAACATAAACAGGATTAAAACAATTGCATGGGTGTCATTTGCAGGTACATTGATCGGGATTTTATTCGCCAATATTGCCTTCGGTTTTATTTTTTACAGGGTAATTAAGGGGGCAGTAATAGGGTTTCTGATTACCTGCTTAAGCTCTGCCGCTGAAATTTATTTTTTTCCTTCAAAACTGAGGCGTCTTAATTTTTCGCTGGAGTTATTAATCCGATCTTTATTTTATATCCTGTTGATTACATTATCCACTTTGCTGGTTGTGCTCGTACACGAGAGCATGGAAAACAACACGGTATTAACACAGACAATTTACGGAAAGGGTTTCAACGATTTTCTTCGTACCGATTTTATTTACATTTTTCTTTTTTCATTCTTCGGAAGCTTCATTATAAATTTCATCTGGCAGATCAATAAGATGCTGGGGAAAGGCAGGCTTATTAATATAATCCTCGGAAGATACCGCCGGCCTAAAATTGAATCAAGGATCTTCATGTTCCTGGATATAAAATCATCGACAACTTTGGGTGAAAAACTTGGAGCAGATCAATACAGCAGGTTCCTTCAGGATTTTTTTTACGATCTAACCGATCCTATTCTTATTACAAAGGGAGAAATATATCAATATATCGGTGATGAAGCCGTATTGACATGGAAAGAAGGCGAGCATTTAAATAGTGAAGCTTATTTGGAATGCTACTTTGGGATTAAAGAAAAAATAAATGAGAGGAAAGAATATTATTTTAAGAAATACGGTTTTGTGCCGGAATTTAAAGCGGGGATCCATAAAGGCGAGGCTGTGGTAACCGAAGTGGGAGACGTTAAAAAAGAAATAGTTTTCCACGGCGATGTTCTCAATACCGCCGCACGGATACAAGCCCAATGCAATACACTTAATGCAGAACTTCTAGTTTCAAATACCGCTCTTGAAAAAATTAATATAAACGGAAAGTATTCCGTTAAAAGCATGGGAACATTTAAATTAAGGGGGAAAGAAAAGGAAGTGGAGCTGTTTGCCGTTTCGAAATCAAATTATTAGCTCGATTATCCAAACAAAGTAATATTGATATATTGTATAACATATTCATTATGTTCGATGTTCGAAATTTATTTACCTTTTACATGGAATAAAGAACATCGGCTTTTGAAACCAAAAGTGTTGCAGCTGATTCCTGCTGGTTGAAGCCGGAGTAAAAAATACCGGATACATGATACAGAATGCGGGATAATGCACACTAGAACATTCTCCGGAATCCGGATTTGGTATCCGGAATCCTGCCCTGCAGATTATCACTTAATTTTAGAACAAAATCCGGTATATAGATGAATGACTTGAAAAAATTCAGGTAAATGAGGAATTATGATTCTTACGATCTTGGTTATTGCTGCAGTTTTGATTGTAGTATATCTCTACTTTTTATTAAATAAAGCAGTCGAGGAACCGAAATCCACAAACCAGTTTAAAAAAGAATTCAAGAAATGGAAAAAGAATAGATGGGAAGGAGATTCTTAGATCTTGGGTAATTAATCGCTTAGAAATTATATGCAAAATGGAAAAGTTAATGGTTGAAATTTAATAGTTAATCGAAGAAACAATTAACGATGAACGATTAACCTTCATTCCGGATCATCCGGATTAGGTTATAAAATGAATCGCCAGAATTAATATAAGTCCCGATGCGAAGGAAAACGCAACAAGCTGCTTATGATTTTTAAACATCTCACCGAGCACCGCATGCACTGCAAGAAAAATAAACCCACCGGCAATATGTGCCATTACGATTCCCATAATCAGCTGTGAAATATTATTTTTAAGGAATAGCATACCTGCAGCTGCACCCAGAACAGTAATCATCTCAACTAAGATTACATAAAGCAAGATCTTGATTCTTTTGTAATTTGCGCTGAACATTAATGCAGCCAGAGCCAATCCTTCGGGGAATTTATGCACGGCGATAGCGGCAAAAATCGATTCATCCCTAATTTGCGAATTTATATTCCCGCTTGAAATGGCAACACCGTCTAAAAATGAATGAATGGAGAGTGCGGTAAGGAGTGTCAAAACAATCTCTGAAAATTTATGCGTAGACATTTCATCGAAATGGCTTGCGGCGCATGCAGGACAGACATGAGAATAATATTTGCTAATAAAAAAGAATAAAAGATATCCCGACAATGCACTGGCGCCAAGTTCAATTATTGTTATGGATTGATAAGATTCCGGGAGCAGCACAAACAATGCGGCTGCCATTAAAGCACCAGCCGAAAATGAGATTAAAGAGCACAATTTTTTGTGATCGAGCTTTATAAAAAAAAGCAGACCGGCTCCGGCAACTGCGGATGCTACCACTATAAATGATTTACTTATGATCTCATCGCTCATAGTTAAATTAAATTTCCCGGGAAAAACTATGAAAATAATATTTTACTCGAAATCAAATTTATTGAAGTATTAAACTTAATCACCTTTTGGTTAAGAATCTTATAATTTTTATATTTGGTTCATTCATGGAAAGGTGCAGGAGTGGTTGAACTGGCACGCCTGGAGAGCGTGT
>DATKLQ010000526.1:0-3861 GCA_035542335.1 Ignavibacteriaceae bacterium
ATGCTCCATTCATCATCAATATCCAGATAATAATAAGAGTTTCTTTTTTTCTTTACTATCCACTGCTGCATTTTGTTTGTTAATAGATAGAATGTAGTATTCGATTTTTTTTCTTTCCTAAACTGCAATGAAAGTAATAGGTGATCAATTAGGTTAAGCCACTCCGAAGCATTTTTTAATTTAGAGGAAAAAAGCAAAATAGGCCTTATAATCTTGATGTCATACTTATAATCACTTCTTATACCTTTTGAAAACTTGAAATACTGGGAAATGGACTTAAAAGGATTTATTAAGAATTCTTTTGACAATATCTTTAATGGTTCTTCAACTACAATTAATTTTCCAAATCTAGCTAATTCACTATAGTGAGGTCTCCTTCCATACCTTAACCATGAACGGAAGCTGATAAATAAAATAAATGTTGCATCCATCTCTAAATAGGATTAATGATTAAATAGTTTTAATTAATTTTTTTCCAAGCCGCTGGTTAAAGGTATTTCACCCTTGTATTTTTGCCTATATAAAATTTTCAAAATAAAAGGAGCAATACTCAACAGACTTAGCTGAAGCATTGTTTGAATAAACCGTAATGCAGATTTTATATTTGAGGGCTTATATTTTAAAGAATATCTGACAAATTTCTTTGCATAACTAAAATCTTCGGTAATTATATAATAATTTGCAATTTGTTTGCATAAATTGAGAAGTATCTTTTTGCTCAAGAAATCTTTATGTTTTTCATATATTATCTCTGCTGCTTTCGTATAATTAAAAGCGTTTGTCATCAATTGATCATGATTACGGGTTACGCTAACCAGAATTTCATCCGCGGTCAGAATTTTATATTTCTTAGAGATTCTTATTGTCAATTCGGTATCTTCATGAGCAAAAAGCCTCTCATCGAAATAACCAACATCATCCAAAACTTCTTTTTTAATAAAAAAAGTTACATTTGCGGGCGAGAGAAAGTACGAACCTGTGGTAAAATTCTTCCTAAAATCTGCATCCATTAAACTTTCCCTAATTTTTTCTCCGGTATTAAAATCCAAAAATTCAATCCCGCAGTGAACAGCGCCTGCTTCATCATCAGTTTGAATTACTTTTAATTGTTTCTCTAATTTTGCAGGAAGCCATCTATCATCGGAATCTAAAAAAGCAATGTACTCCCCTTTGGAAATTTCTATGCCTTTATTCCTTGAAGCTGAAGGTCCGGAATTTTTTTCATTCCTTATATAAGATAATCTGTTATCAATTACTTCTTTTACTTTAAATTCAGTATCGTCGGTCGAGCAGTCATCCACAACAATTAATTCAAGATTCTTATAAGTCTGTTCGAGAACGCTTTTAATCGCTCTTTGAATTAAATGTCCTCTGTTAAAAGTGGGGATTATGACCGTTACTTTACCTTTTTCTCCTAAAGCAGCTGAGTTAAGAGTCATCTTAAAATTTTTTTTATTTTTAATTCTATGGAATTTTATAAAGAAGTGTCCGTCCGTCGATGCTTCTGGAATAGAGATATTTATTATATTTTTCAACCAATGAATCTAATTCCTCCAAGCCCCACATAGTATTAATTATTAACCATATTCTTTTCTTATTGCCGTCGATCATCCTGTTAAGATCGGAGTATTTATAAATCAGTTTTGCGCTGGTCCACCTTTCTTTTGTCCCTCTTAGAACCGATTCTCCCGGAAAATCAATACTTTTATAATCTCTAAAGATATAATCTAGTCTTTTTAAATAAAATTCACTTGGCTGTTCGTTTGTTATAATAATATCTTCTTTCAAAGATTCTTTATTAACTATATCGGCTACAGTTTGACTGTCCCACCTTGGGTAGTAATGGATTGTTAATGGTAAATTGTAATTCATTCTGAAATTAATTTCTTTTGAGTCTATTTTTATAAGATGATTTAAATTGAAATCTTCAGAGAGAATTAATAGAACAATTATTGCTAAAACGTATAAAACTTTGCGAATAAAATTATTATTGATAATAAATTTTATACTTTTTTCAAGACTGATTAAAGTTAAAATAATTAGTAGAGGATAAAGAAAGAAAAAATATCGGGTATCAAAGTAAGAAAGGTTTAATGTATCAACAGCTAGTATGAGAAATAAAAAGAGAAAGAACAAAATTCTTAATCGTAAAAGATTTTCTTTATAATAGTTTAAATAAACATATATTGTCCCTAAAATTATTATGAATACTGATATAAAAGAGATTATTGGTATGGTATTCCTGAATAGTACGAATGTTTCATAAAAATAGGGATAATTAATTGATTCTTTCAAAAAAAACTTTGTAGCCGTAAGTTTATTAGAAACATTTTGGGCGGGGATAAGATAATACCAAGATTTAGTATTTACGGCAAATATAATCCAGAAAATGAAATTTATTACGACAGCAAAAATGAATTTAAATAAAAAGCTTTGTGAAATTATTTTTATTCCCGTTTTTTTTGAAGAATCTGAATCATATTTATTAAAAATATATTTCGGTTCAATCCATCCTATAAAAAGAAATATTAAAAAAAGAACAAATGCAAATCCAAGTAAATTAAGTAACGAAAAAAATAAAATTAGTGTAAAACCAATTTTTGAAAGAATCGGGTTATGGTTTTTTAGAAAATGCAATACCGTCCAGGCACTCAATAATAATGGGACAATAAAAAGAAAAATCCAAATTTGATTTAAGCTAAAGGCATTGATTAATAAAAACGGCATCCTGAATATTCCTTCCGATGAAATGTTCTTAAAATAGTTTGTAACATCTGCATCGTCCGGCAATGTTTTTTGAACGAAAAGGCCCCTGAAATTAAAAGTAAGGTATGCATATGCTGCGATAAGAATTGCAATGCACAATATTATTTTAAAAATTCTTTTTTTATAAATGTTGAGCAAAAAGGGATTAAAAGTTCGCTTATCGTTATCCCAAACTAATGGGAGGAAATTCAGAATGACTAAAAATATACTTCCCTCATAAATAAAAATACTGAAGAAACTCAATATCCAGAGCCAATAGTATCCTCTTTTATTATTTTCAAAAAGAGTTTTATATAAGATATATATATACCAGATAAATATGGTTTGAAAGGGAGCATACATTCTCGCAAATCTTGAAAATTCAACTTCCCAAACAGAAAAAGTGAAAATAAAAGCAGCAGCTACAGCAACCATTTTCCCTGATATCTTTTTACTTGTTAAGTAAACCCCAGGAATAGCTGCAATATTTGCAAGTAAAGGAATTATTCTCGACGCAAATTCAGCTTTCAATCCTAACATAAGAAGTAAAGCCGTTAAATATTGCTGTGGTAATCCTCTGGAGTAATAACCGCCGGCATCCCACATAGGCAATCCGTATTTTAATATATTCTCGGCAGATTTAACAATATAATATTCATCAACGGCGAGAGGCCAGCGACCAAGACCTTTAATTCTTATTAAAAAACCGATTAGAATTAAAGATAAAAGGACAAAATTTGAAAGTTTATTCTTTTTATCTTCTGATAGAACTAAAGAATTCATCTATATAATTTTATTATGAATTAAAAACCATTAAAATACTCTTTATACTTCAAGCCATTCCATATCTTTAACTAAAAGGAATCTTTTCCCCATACTGAAATTATTCCAATTATATTTGAACCAGCTTTCTGCCGTAACTTCAGGTAAATATTATTCACTATACCATTCCGTCCGCGATTATTATATCCAACTAGCCGATATCCCTCCATTCTTCCCAAGATTTACATAAGCTCTAAGAGATGCTCCGAAATAATTATGACATATTTTATTAACATCAAATCGGAAGCTATGAATCCGGCTTATAGGATATAGTTCAAGATCTACCCGGATTGA
>DATKLQ010000527.1:0-6797 GCA_035542335.1 Ignavibacteriaceae bacterium
TACATCAAAAGACGGAGATAAAGAAGGAATGCCCGTGTCAATTATAGAAGCGCAGGCAGCAGGGCTTCCCGTTATTAGTACTTTCCACGCCGGAATTCCGGAAATTGTAAAAGATGGATTAACCGGATTTCTATCGGCAGAAAATGATATTGACGCAATTAAAAACAACTTGGAAAAATTAATTGATAATCCGCGGCTGAGAGAAAAGTTTTCGGCTGAAGCAAGAAGAAACGCTGAAATAGGATATGACATTAAAAAGCTGAATAAAAATTTATCCGGATTTCTAACCCGGAATAGGTACTCGGAATCTGATAATACTTCTTCAGATCCGCTAGTATCAATCTGCATCCCAACATACAACCGTGCGGAGTATTTAAAGGAAGCAGTAGAAAGCGCATTAACCCAGAAAGGAAATTTTGAAATAATTATTGTCGATGACGGCTCAACCGATAATACGGTTTCAATAGTCGAATCCTTTGACAATAAAAAAATAAAATACTTTAAAATAGATCATTCCGGGGCGCCGGCTGCGCGAAATAAGGCTATAGAAATTGCTCAAGGCAAGTATATATTGTGGCTCGATTCGGATGATGTGCTGGAGGAAAATACACTAAAGGTATATATGGACGAGCTCAAATTAAACCCCGAGGCTGATGTACTTTACGGCAATATAACGGTTACCGATAAATTCCTTTCTCCTAAGAAAGTTATAGAATTTGAAAATTGGAAAGAAAGGAACGAGGAATTGATAGGCCGTTTATTCAGCGAATCCCCTATTCCCCACGGTGCCTCTTTAATTAAGAAAGATTTCTATTCAAAAGTCGGCAGCTATGATGTTGATTTAAAACGTGCACATGATTATGAATGGTGGACAAGAGCTGCTTCTTCAGCAAATTTTGCTAAAGTAAATGCAATAGTCTGTAAATGGAGATGGCATTCTTCGAATATCTCTTCCGGATCGGTTAAGATTGATACTTCATATGACGAGATTGTACTCCGGAAACTGCTTTCCAAATTTTCACTTGAAAAGTTATTCCCGCTTATTCAATGGAATACGCTCCCGAGAAATGAAGCAGAATCAATCGCTCGCCTTCAGGCGGCAAAAAGATTTGCCGGGTTGCATAGATTTGAAGCTGCTAGGGAATTTATTGAGAAAAGTTATAATCTGAATCCTCTCGATGAAACTTTGGAGCTTTTAAATCAGCTAAAGATAATGAATAAGGAAAAAGATAAGAATGAGAAGATAAAAATACTTTTTGTCGTTCATAATTTTCCGCCGAACTGGTATGCCGGAGTAGAAAATTATACTTACTCTCTGGCAAAATCCTTAATCAGCCTGGGAATCGATGTTACCGTTCTATATCCAAACTTCAAGAAATCCGGAAAGCCGGAAATTATTGAGGAAGCGTTTGACGGCATCAAAATAAAAAAGCTTATTCTAGATGAAAGCAAAAATCCTGTCGATCAGATAACAAATCAACAGGCAGAAGAATTATTTGAGCAGGTTCTGCAGAAAGAAAGATACGATATAATTCACTTTCATCATCTGATGGGGCTTCCGTTTTCATTTGTAGAGATCGCCAAGAAGAACAAAGTTAAGGTTGTATATACACTTCATGATTTCTGGACAATCTGCCCCCGTGCTCATTTATACATAGAAGAAGAGCACATTGTTTGCAGCGGTCCGGAAAATATTTCTAAATGCTCTCATTGCCTTGGCAATGGATTCAAAGAGTCTGAAAGAGCAAAACTCGAAAAGTTTCTCTCAATCAGATCTTTGACCGCAGAGACTATTTTACATAAAGCTGATCTGATTATTTCGCCGTCCCTGTTTACAGCAGAAAAATATAAAGCTTACGGATGCAGCAGTGATATAAAAATAATTCCCTTCGGAATAAATCCCGTAAGAATATTAAAGAAACAGAAAAAGAGTAAACCTGTTTTCGGTTTTATCGGAGCGATAAATGAACTCAAGAATGTTGAATTCCTGATTGACGCTTTTATTGAAGCCGGTGCCGATACAAAATTAAATATCTATGGAGCCGGGAAACCGGAATTAATAGATAAGATAAATAAAAAGATCAGCCCGGCAAAAAATATTGAGTATCTGGGAGCATACAAACCGGAAGACCTGCCGAAAATATTTTCGGAAATTGATTTGGTATTTGTGCCGTCCTTAATAGAAAGCTATTCCTTTGCTGTAAGAGAAGCACTTAGCGCTGGCCTGCCGGCTGCGGCATCAAATGCAGGCGGTATTCCTGAAATTATTGAAAATAATGTCAACGGGGTTCTCTTTAATCCTAAAGATAAAAATGAATTAATAAATATTATCCGGCAGTTTACCGTAGATAATTCCTTGATTAAAAAACTTCATGACGGCATTAAGCCCGTAAGAACAATCGGGCAGGAATCGAATGAATTAATAATTGAATATAAAAAGCTGACCGGTATTAAAAAGAAAAATATTTCAATTATTATCCCGGTCTTCAACAAGCTTGAATTTACAAAGAAATGCATCGAATCTGTTTATCAAAACACTCCTGAAAATCTTAATTACGAAATAATTGCTGTTGATAATGCCTCAACGGACGGTACAAAAGAATTTCTTGAAGAAAAAAGTAAAACCCAAAATAATCTGCATCTTATTATAAATAAAGCAAATATGGGATTTGCAAAAGCAAATAATACCGGAGTTTCATTTGCTGATGGAAATTATCTGGTATTCTTGAATAACGATACGGAAGTTCAAAAAGGCTGGCTTGAAATATTAATAAAAGTAATTGAATCGGATGAAAGAATCGGAGCCGCGGGAAGCAAGCTGCTTTATCCTGACGGGTCAATTCAGCATGCAGGAGTTGCGGTGATAATCAATAATAATATTGAAGATCCTCTTATAGCAAGCCACGTTTATGTAAATCAGCCGGCTGATTTTCCTCCGGCAAATGAGCAGAAGATTTACCAGGCGCTCACTGCCGCATGCTTAATGATAAAGAAAAGTGTTTTCACCGAAGCAGGCGGATTCGATGAAAATTTCTGGAACGGTTATGAGGATGTCGATTTATGTTTTCGGCTCGGGGAGCTGGGTTATAAGCTAATTTATCAGCCTGAAAGTGTTGTGATGCATCATGAGTCTAAGAGCGGACCGGAAAGGTTCTCCAAAGTAAATCAAAATATTAAACTGCTTAATAAAAAATGGGCCGGAAAAGTTAAACCCGATTTTATTGTTGATGGAAATAACAACTTAATGCCTTATAACTCTGATCTAATTAAAAAGAATGATAAAAATGAAATTCAATCTGAGATTAATACTTCTATAATTGTATTAACATATAATCAGCTGGAATATACTAAACAGTTTGTTCAGTCTTTATTAAAGAATACTAAAGCAAATTTTGAATTAATAATAATAGACAATAACAGCAGGAAAGAAACAGTAGAATATCTAAAAGAGCTTGAATCCTCAGTGAAACAAATAAAATTAATTTTCAATCATATAAATTATGGATTTCCAAAAGGGGTAAACCAGGGAATAAAGGAAGCCAGGGGTAAATATCTTGTTATAGCTAACAATGATATAGTTGTCACCGAAGGCTGGCTCGATAGGATGATTGGTGCAGCCGAATCGGATGCTTCAATAGGGATTGTCGGCCCCGTAAGCAATTCAGTGAGCGGTCTTCAGCTTGACCAGAATGCTAAATATATAAACATGGATGAAATGGCTGATTATTCTCGGTCGCTCAGGAAAAATAATGCCGGGAAGCTCCTCTTTTTTCCGCGGGTTGCTTTTCTATGCACGCTCGTCAAAAAAGAAGTTATAGATAAAATCGGCGGGCTCGATGAGCGCTTCTCACCCGGAAATTTTGAAGACGATGATTTTTGTCTCCGTGCTCAATTAGCCGGATTTAAAACCGCAATAGCACAAGATGTATTTATTCATCATTACGGCTCCAGAAGCTTTACAGCAGAAGGAATAGAAAAATATAAAGAGCAGTTAGTAACAAATCAAAAAATATTTATTGAGAAATGGGGCGCAAGTCCGGAAGAAATCTGGTTAGAAGGAAAAAATATTAAAGGAAGGAAAATCATGTTGGCTTTAGATAAAAATGAATTTATGGAAAATCTCGAAAGGGCTTTTTCCCTTATTGAAGAAAAAGATTACGATGCTGCGCTCCGGTACCTGGACAATTCGATTGAAATGCATGATAAAATTGAACAAGACGGCCGGTATCCTGAACTTGCAAGCCTTTTAAATCTTAAAGGAAATCTGTTCTTAATTAAAGAAGATTTTGAATCGGCCAGGAAATACTTCGAAGATGCTCTGAAAGAAGATGCTAATTCATCTCACGCATGCTCAGGATTGGGTGAAGTGCTGTTTGCTGAAAATAATTATGAAGCGGCAAAAACTATGTTTGAATGGGGAGTAAAGAATAATCCTGGAAATAAAGATGCATCTGCCGGCCTGATTAGAGTAAATAAAATTCTTGGTTTTGCGGAAGATGATAATTCATTATTAAATACTAAAAATAAAACAGAAAATGTTTTAAATAAAGAGATTAAGGAAAAAGCCGACAAATTGATTAATGAGGCATTTCAATTATATAATGAACGGAAATTTGAAAGTTCATTGGTTAGGCTTAAGGAAGCGGAGCAATTATTCAACGGTCATTTAAGCAATCCCGGAGAAGCCCTGTTTGCTTCTTCATTCTATAACTTTAAAGGCTTTAATTATTTGGAATTAAAAGATTCTGACAATGCAAAATTGTGCTTTCAGAGGTCAATAGATCTAAATCCCGGTTCTTCCCAGGCTTATGCGGGCCTCGGCGAGATCTCATATCTGAATAATGACGGTAATGAAGCAAAAGCAATGTTTGAAAAAGCATTAAAGAATAATCCTTCCAACGCTTTTGCTATTGAGGGTTTAAAAAAAGTCTCCGGCTGCCAAAACGAATCTAATAAAAAAAATAATGAAGCAGAGAAAAACGGCAGCCTTAAGATTTATCATAGGGATGAATTTGGAAAACTGTTCAATCAATTATTTCTTTTGGGAAAAGGTGCCGAGGTGGGGGTTCAGGCCGGAGAATTTTCCCGTACTTTGCGGAGCACTTGGAAAGGCGAAGAATTGTACCTGGTCGACTGGTGGAAATACAGCCCGGATTATAAAGATATCGCAAATATCCCCGATGATAAGCAGAAAGAGCTTTATTTCTCGGTTATAAAAGAATTTGCGGATGACAGAACAGTACAGATAATCAGGAAAGATTCCGTATCGGCTTCAAAGCAGTTCCCGGATGAATATTTTGATTGGATATATCTGGATGCGGATCATTCTTATGAGGGATGCTGCAAAGATCTTAATGCATGGTATCCCAAACTGAAAAAAGGCGGGATTTTTTGCGGACATGATTACATCGATGGAAATTTAATCGGAGGTATCTTCGGTGTTAAAAGTGCGGTAGATGAATTTATCGGTAATATAAAAGCTGAACTTTTAACTACAGAAGAACCCCCGCTGAAAAGCTGGTATTTTATTAAACCCTCGGAAAATAATTACGATGACACGGATGATTTATCGGTAAGTAATTCGAATAAAAATAAAATTGCATCTGTGCTTAATGAAATCCTCGGAGCTTCATACGAGCTTTTCACGATGAAGCATTTTGATAAAGCAGCCGAATCGCTGAATAAATCCGAAGAGCTTTTTTATTCTCAGGAGAACAGGGAATTAATTTCGGCATACGAAAACCTGAAAGGATTTAATTACCTCGGTTTAAATGAAAATAATAAAGCAAGGGAGAGCTTTGAAGCGGCATTAAATATAAACCCGCAGTCTTCACAGGCATGCGCCGGCCTTGGCGAATTGTTCTTCCTTGAAGGCAGGGATAATGAAGCAAAGACAATGTTTGAATTTGCAGTCATAAATAATCCGGAAAATAATTTTGCAAAAGTAAAACTCACAATGATGAATAAGATTTTAAATTTTCCCGATAATCATAATAGTATAAAACAGAATAAATGAATCAAATTCCTAAAATAACTCTTTGCATTATTGTAAAGAATGAAGAGAAATATCTTAGGGAATGCCTTGAGTCTGTAAAAGATATTGCAGACGAGATAGTACTTGCAGATACAGGATCGACTGATAATACGGTCGATATTGCTCGGGAATTTAATGCTGAAATACACCATTTTAAATGGATTGATGATTTCTCGGCGGCAAGAAACTTTGCCCTTGGCAAATGCACTGGCAGCTGGATTCTATACCTGGACGCCGACGAAAGATTATCCGGGAATTCTTTAAATGAGCTTAAAAATATTGCCGGCCGGGAAGAGCTTTTAGGCTGCCGCTGTTTGGTGAAAAGTGTAAATGAGTCCAACGGCAAGCCTAATTTTATGATGTATACACGCTTGTTTCGAAACTCTCCAAATCTAAAATTCACCGGGAAAGTGCACGAACAGATTGATGAATCGCTGATTGCGAACGGATATAAAATTGAAGATACAGCAATTGAAATAATTCATATCGGCTATAATATTCCGGGTAAAGCCCTGGAACAAAAAGCAAAGAGAAATCTGAAATTATTAATACAGGAATTTGAAAAAAATAAATCGTCATATAATGCCTGGCAGATTGCAAATACATATTCCGTACTGGAAGATCATGAAAGAGCAAATCAATATTACCAACTGGCTGTTAAAGATGAAGATTTAAATAAAAGTTACAAAGCTTTCGCATTCATGAATCTTGCAGCTTTTGAGTTCAAGAAGCATAATTTAAATCAAGCAGCAGAATATCTGGG
>DATKLQ010000528.1:0-3510 GCA_035542335.1 Ignavibacteriaceae bacterium
TATAATTATTATATAAAAAACGACGGGGTATTCCTTCGGGGATGGACTGCATTTTTAAGCAAAGAAAGCAGGAGTTCATTTAATAATAATAAAATATTTAATTACTTAGAAAGCGTTCCCACTCCGCATTTCTATGGAACCAACCCGGTTTCGGTCTACGGCGGCTGGAACCTGATGATATCTAAATTCTCGTCAAATATTCCCGAATCATTGAAGTTCCTGAATTTTCTTGTAAGTGAAGAGGCCCAGAAAATACTTTACGAAGAAGGAAGACTGCTTCCTATTAATACAAGTATTTACAGTGATTCAGGTTTTATAAATACGCATGATGAATTAAAATTATACTACTCACTTCTACAAAGGGGAATTCACCGGCCTTTTACGGAAAGATATACTGCTATATCCGATATTCTTTCCTATTATCTTAATCTTGCAATTAGGAATGAAATAAGCGTGAATGAAGCGTTGTCAAATGCCGAACAGAAAATTAATTCAAATAGTATTTTAGTAAAATAAAAGTAAATACAATGGCTGTAATAAAAAGAATAATCGAAAAGCTTAAAGAGTACCATTTTGAGTTTAAACACCTCACGGTGCTCTTTATAATATTGTTCATCTTTCAATTTATAGTTTCCTTTATAAACAAAGCCTCGATCAGAGGTTTTTTAGGCGAGACTCAGGAATGGTACCAGCAGGATTCGGCTGAAAGATTAGCCAACCTTACTACTACCTCGCTCGAGCTCCTGCTGGAAACCGTAAAGCCCAAGACCAAGCTCAACGAGGAGGATGCGGCGAGAACCATTCAATCTTTTGATATTATACTCAGCCAGCAGATTCTCCAGCATAATATTGAAGAGCTTTGTGTTCTTGTAACAAAAGGCGACAAGGTCTATGCTATTGACGACGGCAGAGTTCTATATTACTTCCTCCTTGAAGACGCTGCGGATATTCCTGTTACGGAAATCTCGCACGCTGACGCTATAAATTTGTACAGCGGACTGCAGAACGATATGCGTTCCAAAGAGCAGATATATACAATACTATCCGACAAGCAGACTTTTCATACTTTTGTTCCATTTGTACTGAGGGGAGAGTATATCGGGGCTTTGTATATAAAAAATACTCCCGATTTCCTATTCATCACAAATAAAATCATTTCAGGTTACGATGAAACATCCGTTATTTATTTATCATTAATTTTACTCGGTTTACTTGCTATGTATTTTATTTCTTCTTATTCTGTAAAAGAAAGAGATGAGGCTCAAAAGGAATTGTTCCAGGAGCATGAAATTAATTTAAAGAAACAGATTAATTATGAAAAGGAAATGCTCTTTACTAAACGAATCTATCATACCCATCATAAGGCGGAAAAAGTAATGGGCTTCATAAAAGAAGATTTGCGTCAGCTTGCGGCAGATAATATCAGTGAAATAAAATTCAGATTAAATAAATATGCAAATTTTATTTCAAGAGTAATTTATGATATGAAGTGGTATGATCCTCCCCTGCATACCATAAGAAACCAGCTCTTCAGCACTGATTTAAATGAAGCTTTGAGGTTTACAGTAAGGAATATTTTCTTAAGAACTTCCAGCAGCTCCAGTTCTTTTAAGATTAACCTTGAGTTGGATGAGAAGCTTCCGAAAGTTTCTGTTAATGAATTTGTGTTCTGGGAGATTATAGAACCGATTATTCAAAACAGCATTGATCATTCCGGAGTTAATAACCTGGTTATCTGTGTTAAAAGCAGTTACGACGACCTTCAAAAAAAATCATTTATTATAGTTTCTGATAACGGTAAAGGAATATCAAAGGAGCTTCTTGAACCGGATGCCGAAGGAGTAAAAAAACTCTTTAGAGAAGATATTACCACTAAGCAAATTAATTTACCCAATGCGGGATATGGCTGTTATATTGCCTACGAAATCTCAAAGCGGTGCGGCTGGAGTATCGATGCCGAAAATATCCCGGAAGGGGGCTGCCGTTTTATAATTACTATTAATATTTAATCCAAAACGGAATTAAAATGCTAAACAGCGTTATAAATGTTCTGCTGATCGAAGATGAAGATTATGATGTAAGAAGAGTAATGAATACAATAAAACCGTTCGCGGAGCAAATAAAAATTATTGATATTGTTTCCGACGGGAAAACGGCTGCGGACCTGCTGCAAAAGAATTGCCAGGGATACGATGTCGTTATAATGGATTTCCAGATTGCCGGCGGATTAATGGGGGAGGATTTAATAAGAAAAATAAAGGAGATCGATTATTCTCTTCAGATTATTGTAGTCACAAAAATGACTGTAAATCTGACGGATTTTAATTTTGCAAATAAGCTTATAAGGGCCGGGGCATTCTGGTACTGCACGAAATATCCGGGCGATATTGAAGAATACATTTACCAGCCGACCGATTTTGTCATAAGCATCTTCAATGCTTTTGAAAAAAGCAGGCTCGAAAAAGAAAGGCAGAAGTCCAACCAGAAGCTGATAAAGAATGTAAAAGATATCCTTATGCAGAAACAGCTGATCGGCGAATCTCCTTCAATTATTAAGCTAAGGGAAGAAATAAAAAAATATTCCGGCAGCGATGTGAGCATTTTAATCAAAGGCGCTTCCGGAACCGGGAAGGAATTGGTTGCATATAATATTCACTACAATAGTTCCAGGAAATTTGAAAACTTTGTGGCAATTAATTGCGGCAGTTTGCCTAATGAATTAGTCGAAAGCGAACTTTTCGGATATGAAAAAGGCGCTTTCACCGGCGCCGATAAAAGAAAACCAGGTTTATTCGAACTTGCTCATCAAGGAACTATTTTTTTGGATGAAATAACCGAGCTGCCTGCCTCTGCCCAAGTTAAACTTTTACGCGTAATTCAGGACGGGGAACTCGAAAAGATTGGCAGAACCGAAAAAGTTAAGGTTAATGTCAGATTAATTGCCGCAACAAACAGGAATATTGAAGAAGAAGTTAAAGCAAAACGGTTTAGGGAGGACTTATATTACAGATTAAATGTGGTACCCATTTTTGTCCCGGAATTAAAAAATAGAAAGGAAGACATACCTATTCTGCTTGATCATTTCTGCACTGCAATGAGCTTGAATATGGGAAGAGAAAAACCATCCATTAACCGGGAAGCTTTGGATATTCTAATTAATTATGAATGGGCAGGAAATGTAAGGGAATTGGAAAATATTGTGCAGCGGCTGCTTTTTAATGATGAGCCGGTTATAAATACACAGCAGGTTAAAAAGGCTTTGGGAATCCTGGAAAAAGAAGAAGATTTTTTAAACAATGGCAGCGCGGTTGAGTTTATGCAGGGCGGGAAGATGCTTCCTTTGAAGCAGCTTGAGAAAATTTTCCGGCAAAGATATTTTAAATTTGTCAGAGACAATTCCGATTCCGATACTGAGGCTGCAAAAAAAATGGGGATAGCTCCGCCCAATTACCACAGAATGGCTAAAGAGTTGGGATTGAAGTAAAAAGGAAAATGGAAAAAGGAAAACCT